>NZ_VXKO01000020.1:0-40196 GCF_008711475.1 Francisella sp. SYW-2
CTAGACATGATTGTAAATGCTATTCAAAAAATTGGATTTTATAGCAATGATTTCTCCTTGTGTCTCAAAATATTCAATAAAACTACTAAGGAACTTAAAATATGAAAAAATTATCGTGTACAGAGACAATTTGCAACTCCCCATTAGCATTTGGTTTGAAACCCATGGTGTAATTAGCTATTATCTTTGTGCCATCAGTTTGAGTTAGGTGTTTATTACCCATGACTATACCTATATTATCTTCAACAATATAGCCAGTATTTTCAAACTGTAAGTCAGCCCATGGACCAATAGCAAAACCACTATCTTCTGGGTATTTATCATTACCAGCCACAAAATAAGATACTGCACCATCTAAGTCACCTCTAAACATTTGTTTAGAAGCAAGAGTGGGCTTAAAAAGAACGTCACTATTATCATAAGCATACATATTTTTGATAAAGTTATGAGCTAATTTCTTATAGTCTCCTCCTTCTCTATAAGTCCTAGAAATCTTTAGAAGTCCATCTTTCCATTTAGCTAGTGCGTTATCTATATCTAAACTAGTCATATTTTTCTCCTCTCTCTAAATATGAAATTAAATATATGTATTATATTTCGTGTATTATAATTCATAATATTTATTTGTAAATACAAAATTTAAAAAAATTATTTTTTAGTATGTGCTTTGTAATTATTTAATTGATTTTCTAAGGCTATATATTAAAAATTAGATTATCTATACTTTTAAGAAAAGTTAATTATTCCAGTGTAATTTATCCACTGTTTCAAGTATTATATAGGTAATTATTTTTACTATTTTATGATATGCACAACCATCCTTCTATACTTGTTTTTGTTCTAGTAATGCTTGGAATTTTGATAGTAACAATTACTTTGAAAAAATTAAAACAGCCGTATGTTGTAGCATATCTACTAACAGGAATTTTGCTAGGACCATACGGTTTAGAACTAATTCAAGATCAAGAGAATCTTGCTCAACTTGGTGAAATTGGTGTAATACTATTGTTATTCTTTGCAGGTATGGAAGTTTCTCCTAGAAAATTTGCTGAAAATTGGAAAGTTCCAACCATAGGTACAATACTCCAGATAGTAATAACCAGTTTCATTGTGTCTATTGTAGGTATGGTTTTAGAGTGGAGCTTGGCAAAGATATTATTATTTGGTGCTGTGATTAGTTTAAGTAGTACAGCAGTTGTTCTTAAACTACTTAATGATAGTGGCAGCATGAAAACTCGTTTGGGACAAAATGTACTTGGAGTGTTGCTTATTCAAGATTTAGCAGTTGTTCCAATGTTGATAATATTGAGAACAATTGGTGGGGAAGAACCGTCTATAAGTCAGATATTAATACAAATTTTAGGTGGTGTATTTGTTATATCAATAGCCACCTTTATGGCGATTAAAAAGAATCTAAAAATACCATTTATTAGTGTTCTGGGTAAAGATGAAGAAATGCGAGTTTTTGCCGCTTTAGTTATTTGTTTTGGGATGGCTGCATTTACCGAATCTTTAGCATTATCTTCTGCTTTAGGAGCATTTATTGGTGGGATGATTGTGTCAACTGTTGAAGAAACAGAATGGGTAGGCCACAGTTTATCAACAGTTAAAACAATTTTTATGGCATTGTTTTTTATATCTATTGGTATGCTTATTGATTTGAATTTATTTTGGAATCATATTGAACTTTTTATTTCTCTTCTTTTGATAACATATATACTAAATACTACAATAAATGCCTTGATTTTTAAGGCTCTTAGACAAAGGCTTGATGAGGCTTTAATTGGTGGTGCAATGTTATCACAGATTGGAGAGTTTAGTTTTGTACTTATTTCTATGGGTTATGTTTCTGGAATTCTGACAAATTCGCTTTATCAGTACTGTATTACTCTTATATCTTTATCGCTACTATTTAGCCCATTATGGATTAGTGGAGTTAATTTGTTTATTAATAAGACTATTAAAAAGAAGTGTTAAGTTTGATTATTTTTACTAATTCGTTTAGATATAGTTGTTCTATTTCTTTTTTATCGTCCGAGAAACAGTAGAAATAAGCTTGTATATTTAGGGTATCTGTTTTGTCTGATAGAGTTTTAATCTCAATATATGGTGCGAAATCATTAATGCCATATTGCCTAAGTTTATGCTTAGTGACTAAATCACTTTGAGTAAAAGTTTCGTTAAACGAATACTTCTCAGAAATTATTGCTCGGATAGTTAAGTTTAGAGAATCTCTAATTTTTAAAATATCACTATCAGTACTTATCAAAAAAGGAATTTTATTTAAGGAAATATTCTCTTCACTGGTAAAAGTAGATATAACATTTGTTATAATTATTGAATTAGGGAATTTTAATAGTTTTCCGGTAGTTTTTTTATCTCCATGTTCGATTGTCTCATACATTCTGAAATAAAATAGTTTTATTTCAGTAACACAGCCATGATACCCCATAATTTGTATATAGTCGCCCTCAGAAAATAGGCTTCTCCAGTTAATAATTATCCAACCTACTAGATTCATAACAGTTTCTTTATTAACGATTATAAGACCAGCAGCTACTAAGCTTAACATTGTAAGTAAATTAGTGATTCCACCAAGCCATATTTTTATTATTATAAGAGAAAAAATAATTATACTTATGTATATTGTACGAGATTTTAGCTTACTAATTTGTTTTTCAGAGGTCTTACGTTTTTTCAATATGTGAAATACTACTGTAGCAATTATAGTTATAAAGATAGCCATAATTGCTGTATCTATAGTGTTCAAAAAAAGCTCATTGTTTAAGGTCATGTTACTAAATTGGTATTTGTATTTTATGTAACAGTATATTATTAATTTTATGGATTTTAAATTTGTATATCTTAATGGCGTAAAAAACTGTATTAATAAGCTTTACAAGTAACATAAAAGTTTTGATATTTAATCGCAAAACAGGGCTTTTTTCTATATCCTATAAGTTATGGTTAAATAATAATATCTATTGGCTAATGAAGACTCATAAATATAGTCTACTAGTGGGGTGGGGGATTTGGATCGTTGCGGCGATTTTCTATGGATTAGACTATTTTCAGCATACTGCACCAAGTGTTTTAATCAAACCAATATCTATTGGAATGGGAGTGGGTATAGAAGATATTGCTTATGTGATGAGTATATATTTTCCTATTTATGCAATATCTCAAGTTCCTGCGGGTATTCTATTAGACCGGTTTGGTTCTAGGATAATGTTATCAATATCTTGTTTAGTTATGAGTCTGGGGATTCTATTATTTGTATATGATCCAAATCTAAGCACAATGCTAATAGGTAGAGTTCTTATTGCGATAGGATCTGCTGTAGCCTTTATAGGTACATTAAAAGTGGCTGCTGATGTTTTGCCAGAGAGGGTGTTTCCTATTGCTGTTGGTCTAACTAATACAATCGGGGTACTAGGTGGTATATTTGGTCAAGTATTATTAAATCATTTAGTGATCCTTCATGGTTGGCAATCAGCTTTAGCCTTAATAGGCTATTTTGGTATTTTTTGGAGCATAATAATTATTGTATTCTTAAAATCATCAATAAATATTGAAAATTCAACTAAGAATTTTAAGTATTTAAGTTTCACACAAAGCTTAAAATTGCTTCTAAACAAGAAACTGTGGTTATTAGCAATTTATGCGGGATTAATGGTTGGTATTGTTGTTAATTCATTTTCAGAGCTTTATGATGTTTTATTTTTAGAGCAAGCTTATAATCTATCACAGCACACAGCAGCACAAATAAGTGTAATGATGTTCGTAGGTATAGCAGTTGGTGGACCATCGCATGGTTTTATTGCTAGTCTATTTGGTGAAAAGAGAATATGGATGTTAATTTGTAATTTAATTACTTTATTAGCATTTTCGTCTGTAATTATATTTGCAAGTTCCATTACAGTTAGCTACCTATATATTATATTCTTTATAATAGGATTCTCGGTTTCTAGTATGCTTTTAGCTTTTTCGGTAGTGGAAGAAATATTTCCCGCACAGATTAAAGCAACAGCTCTAGCTATTGTTAATATGGTCATAGGGTTATGCGGAGCAATATTTCAATACTTAATTAGTTATATTAGTGTATATCTTAATGGAGGACCGTTAACTGGACAGGTAGATATAAATGTTTTTGATAGGGCGTTTTTATATCTTATTGTACCTTTATTTATAAGTACTTTAATAATATTCTCATTGGTTATAGAAAAATATAGAATGCGAGAGATTAGTTTAGATAAGCTAAGCAAGTTTTAAAAATATCTTATTTCATATCTACAAATATTACTTCTTTCTTAGAGCGACAGAATGTTTCTTTAATAAAAAATATACTTATTAAAATACCTAAGGCAGTAAATACCAACAGTAAACTTAAACTAGTCTGGTAGCTAACTACAGATGGGTTTTTTCCTTGATTAGAAAATAAGTCAAAGACTTCACTAATAATAGGCGAACCAACTCCTACTGATAGCATGATAAGAAAGTTATTAACTCCCAATGCTGCCGCTCTACATCCAGAACTAGATTGTTCAGCAATAATTGCGAATCCTATACTCTGCCCACTCGCCCCTAAGCCTAAGCAGATAAATGATAAATATAATATTGCTTGATTTATTGGGAAGAAAATAATTGTAGCTAACGAAACAAAAGTCAAGCAGATAGCAAAAATCATAACGGGCTTTCTTCTTTTTATACGATCAGATATTGCACCAAGACTAGGACAGCCAATACCATAGCCTAACCATGCTAAGGTGATCAAATAAGAACTAAATTTAGCATCAAAGCCATTTAAAGATAAAAAGCTTTTTGTAGCATTTTCAGAAAGATATTCTATAGCTAAGTATGTAGTAGCTGAAAAAACAGCAATTAACCAAATTTGTTTATTGGAGAATATACTTTGAATCTCTTTCATCACAGATGTTGGAGTATTTAGAATAATAAATCTATTTTTACTAGAGTCGCCAGATTGATCATTATTTTTTACTAAAACTATGGTTACTCCAGCTAAAATAACTCCTATTATTGCTAGAGCAATAAATACATAACGCCAGTCTACACCTCCAGCTTGTGACAAAGACTCTAGAGGGCCTGCTGCAATCATTGGACCTAGTACTCCGATAAATTGAGAAAGACCTATAAACAAACCAATATGTTTATGTGGAAGCCAATCATATACAGCAATTAATAAACAAAGAAAGCCAAAAGATGCTCCAAAACCTATCATAATCCTATAAATTAAAGCAGCTGCAAAGCTACTTGATAAAGCGAATAGCCCAACACCTAGAGCACATACTAATATTGCAAGAGTTAGAGCTTTTTTTAGCCCAAGCTTATCTGTGATAATACCTACGGGAATTTGCATGATTCCATATGTAAGCTGATAAGCGGTAGAACTAAGAATACTAAAAGTTAGTATGCTTAAGTCAAGGTCGGATATTATTTGATGTTCGAATGTACCTAGTATAGTTCTCAATAAGAACTCGTACATAAAAAATACAGCACAAGTAAGCCATATAGTGATTGCTAAAAAAGATAATTTATTATTCATCGCTAAAACTTTCTTTTGCTATTTCTTCCCAATCTTCTATTTTTGCTTCTGCTTTTTCATCATCTTGAAATGAAGAAACTTTAAATACTAAATCACCTTCTTTAATCATAGGGTAGTTGTTAATACCTAATATAATTCCATCGATAGGAGACTTTAAGCTAACACTATCATCATTTCCAAAAGGGTCTATTAGTTTACCAATCTTTTGATCTTCTTTAACTCTTGTGCCAAGTTCTATTTCCGTTCTTAAAATTCCTGGTTTATCAGATATCGTCCATTCGGTATCTTCTGAAACAAGAGGCTTAACTTGCTGGATAAAATCCTGATCTTTTAGCAGATTAATTTTGCGCATTACATTTTGAATACCTGCTGTACCAACATTTATAGCCTCTTCACCAAATTTATTAGCTTCTCCAGCTTCATAGCATATAAACGGTATATCTAGATCTTGGTGGATTTTACGAATACTAGAACGATTCATATTTACAGCAGTAATAACCGGTGCTTGAAAGGCTCTAGCCATTTTTACAGACTCTTCATCTTCCGCATTAAAATATACTTGTGGCAGTATTTCATGATTTAATGCACCTGTCTTAATTTGTACAGAATAGTCAGTTTTTTTGATTATTTCTTGAGTTATTCTATATGCATAACGATGCATGTATGAACCAGATTCATCGCCAGGGAAGGCTTGTTCGAGCGTTGGGTTGTGTTTGGCAGCATGTACTAGACCAAAGACATTTAACACTGGAATGGCTATTATTGTTCCGTGTAGCTCTTTAGGATTAGTTTTTTCTAGAACAGAGTTAATTATTTCGATACCATTAAACTCATCGCCATTAACCATACCAAAAATTAGTATACAAGGACCTTCTTTAACGCCGTTAAGAATCTTAATTGGTAAATACATAGGTGCACATGAATATTGGCTAGGTAGTGGCATCGCCAAGGTAGCCATTTCTCCGGCTTGGAAAGTATTATCAAAGATTTTGAATTTCATAAAGTAATGTAGATTAGAAATGTTAGATTTTAGTTGTACGGGTAGTATAACAAAGACACAATCTTAATTCAAAATAGAGGGTGGTATCTAGCAAATAGCAAAATAATAGATAAAAACTCATTTTTAGGCTTTTTAAAATATCTAAAAAACATTAGAATTATGATGCGTTAGGTGTGTGAATTTTTTTAAAAGGTTGTTTAGGTATGTCTGAAGATTTGATGATATTTAGTGGTAATGCTTCTAAGAAGCTTGCTTGTGAGGTTGCTAAGGAGTTAGGGGCAACTCTTGGTAATGCTACTGTTGATAGATTTAAAGATGGAGAGATACATGTAGTATTGAATGAAAATGTCCGTGGTAAAGATGTTTTTGTTATTCAATCAACATGTCCTCCATCTGATAACCTGATGGAGCTAATACTTCTAATAGATGCTTTGAAAAGATCATCAGCGGAGAGAGTAACAGCTGTATTGCCATATTTTGGATATGCTAGACAAGATAGAAGATCTAAATCTGCAAGAGTACCAATATCTGCTAAGGTAGTGGCTAATCTTCTCCAAGCTGTTGGCTTAGATAGAATATTATCCGTTGATATTCATGCTGAACAAATTCAAGGTTTTTTTGATATTCCATTTGATAATGCCTTTGCGACAAAAATATTTCTAGAGTATGTGCGCAAGAATCCTGAAAAATACGAAAATATAAAAATAGTCTCACCTGATATGGGTGGGGTAGTGAGAGCTAGATCCGTAGCTAAGAATTTGGGTGTTGAGATTGCAGTTGTAGACAAAAGAAGACCTAAGCCAAATGTAGCAGAGGTCATGAATATAATTGGTGATGTTGAAGGTAAGCATTGTATATTAGTTGATGATATTATGGATACGGGTGGAACAATGTGTCAAGCTGCAAAAGCACTAGTTGAAAAGGGTGGCGCGGCTAAAGTTTCTGCTTTTTGTGTACATCCTCTGTTATCTGGTGATGCAATCAAAAATATCGAAAATTCTGCTATTGAAGAACTTATAGTTACTGATTCAATTCCTCTCAAGCCTCATGCTGAATCATGCAATAAGATAAAGGTGATAACATTAGCTCCTTTACTTGCACAAATTGTAGAAAAAACTAATGGTGAAGAGTCTGTGAGCGATATCTTCAGAATAGATGGATTAGTTGATTAATATCTTGAATTTATTATTATAGCTGACTATAATAGCTCAGTTAATCTAGGGTCGCATAGATTAATATATTTGTTTAAACGAAAATAAAGGAATTTAACAATGGCAAATTTTGTTTTGAAAGCAGCTAAAAGAGAAGATTTAGGATCTGGTGCGAGCCGCCGTCTAAGAAGAGCGGGTAAAATCCCTGCTGTTATATATGGTGGTGACAAAGAAGCAGTATCTATAGTATTAGATCACGATAAAGTTTTACACTCTACAGAAGACAAAGCATTCTTCTCAAGTGAAATCACTTTAGAGATTGATGGTCAAGAAGAAAAAGTAATCATCAAAGCACTACAAAGACATCCATATAAAGTTAAGCTTGTTCACGCTGACTTCATGAGAGTATAATACTTCTCTTTACAAATCATTTCTGATTATATTTTTTTATTATCAAAGTTCTTATGTTAAAATAAGACTTCGCATTATCTTCATTATTATCTAATTAGATGAGTACTTACACCGTAATTATTATTTTATTTATTCTTATTGGTATTTCAGCTTTTTTTTCGAGCTCAGAAACAGCTATGATGGCTTTGAATAAATATAAGCTTAAACATTTGGCAAAAAAGAATCATCGAGCAGCTAAAAGAAGTCTGTCTTTAGTTCGTAATCCTGAGAGATTGCTAGTTGCGATACTTATTGGAAATACTTTTGCGAATATATTCGCTGGAACAGTTATCTCATCATATTCAGAAGATCATTTTGGTGACATTGGTTTATTGATAGCAACAATTGTTGTTACAGTTTTAGTTTTAGTTTTTGGTGAAATAATTCCAAAGTCTTTTGCAGCCGTATATCCACAAAGGTTAGCTTTTCCATTTTCATTACCTCTAAAAATAATAATGGTATTGCTATATCCTGCGGTAGTTTTTCTCAGTATGGTTTCAAAATTAACCTTAAAGCTTTTTGGTATAAAGATTGAGCCTGTAAATAATGAGTCTTTGGATAAGGAAGAAATACAGACTGTTGTAAATGAATCAAATGCAAAACTTGGTGCTAAAAATAAAAATATGCTTATAGGTGTCTTAGAGCTTGATAAAGTTTTGGTCCAAGAGGTTATGACTCACTTTAATAAAATAGAATATATAGATCTGAGCAATTCTGTAGATAAGATTTTGGCTAGAATAGCAAAAATGAAATCGTTGAATATTATTTTATGTGAAAATGGAGTTAATAATGTTATTGGTGTTATAAAGCTTAAAGAAATAACTAATTTATTGATATCAACAAAGAGATCACAAATAACAAAAGCAAGTTTACGTAAAATTGCTCATCAAGCATATTTTATACCTGAAACTGTCTCTTTACAGACTCAGTTGGTTAATTTTCAATACAAGAGTAAACGGTTTGCTATTGTAGTCGATGAATACGGTGATGTTTGTGGTACTGTTACTATAGAAGATATTATGGAAGAAATTGTTGGAGAATTCTCTGATAGATTTGATATGAATAATAATATTCGCAAACTTGAGGAAAATAGTTATTTAATAGGTGGTAGCGCTACACTAAGAGAAATAAATCGTCATATAGGGATAGAGTTTGAAAGTGAAGATGCTAAAACTTTATCAGGCCTTATAATAGAAGAAATTGAGAACTTACCACAAGGACCTTGTTGTATAAAATATAATAATATCTTACTTGAAATAACGAATATTAGAGATAACAAAATAGTTTCTATAAATTAACTACCATTCTAGAAATATAAAATAGATTTTTGTTATTAAACGTTCATCCTATTCCAGTTTATATTCTGCATAAAAGGACTTGGCTGAGTAAAGCCAGTTTCTTCATAGTACTGACCTTGATATGTATATGGACTAGTTTCCATCTGTTCAACACTTTGTTGAAAGTAACCATGAATCAGATCATCTTTATCATAGTCTGGATTATAGTATGTTCCGATAGGTTGATAATTTGGGTAGGTAAAAGAAGTATTACATCCAACTATACTAACGACTGATAGCCAAACTAAGCAGTTATTAATTATTTTTTTAGGCATTATATATTGATATTAGTTATACATTGAATCTAAAGTTTACAACATCGCCATCTTTCATGATATATTCTTTTCCTTCTAGACGAGCTTTGCCTGCTTCTTTTGCACCTTTCTCGCCATTATACTGAATATAATCATCATACGAGATGACTTCAGCCCTGATAAATCCTCTCTCAAAGTCAGTGTGAATTACGCCAGCGGCTTGAGGCGCTGTAGCACCTACAGGGATTGTCCAAGCTCGGACCTCTTTAACACCTGCAGTTAGGTATGTATGAAGATTCAAAAGAGCGTAACCAGCTTTAATTACTCTATCAAGACCAGTTTCAGTAAGCCCCATATCAGCTAAAAACTCAAGCTTTTCATCTGGCTCAAGCTGAGATATCTCTTGCTCCATAGCAGCGCAAACAGGAACTACATTTGAGTTCTCAGCTTGAGCATATTCTATAACTTTATCTAATAATGGATTATTTTCAAAGCCATCGTCATTGACATTAGCAATATATAATACAGGCTTGCTAGTCAATAGAGGAGTTTGCTTGAGCCATTTAGCCTCATCATCTGTTAGTTCAAATGTTCTAGCTGGTTTTTCTGATTCTAAATGTTCTTTTAGTTTTGTATAAAAATCTGCTTTAGCTAAAGCCTCTTTATCACCAGACTTTTTCATTTTAGCAAATCTTTGAATAGCTTTATCACAAGACTCGATATCAGCTAAAATAAGTTCCATATTGATAGTATTAATATCATCTATAGGATCAACTTTTCCACTTACATGGATAATGTTATCATCTTCAAAACATCTAACTACATGTGCTATAGCATCTGTTTCACGAATATTTGCTAAAAACTTATTTCCTAACCCTTCACCTTTGCTTGCACCTGCAACAAGACCAGCAATATCAACAAACTCCATAGTTGTAGGAAGTATTCTTTCTGGTTTGACAATTTTTGCCAACTCACTAAGTCTTTGATCAGGTACAGAAACAATACCTACATTTGGATCAATTGTACAGAAAGGATAGTTCTCTGCATCAATCCCAGCTTCTGTAAGAGCATTAAAAAGAGTTGATTTACCAACGTTAGGTAAACCGACAATACCACATTTAAATCCCATTATTTTATTCCTTATAGTCTTATTTTGTATGTAGCTTCTGCATAGCAGGTTCTAATTTGTAGTTTATTATATCATCTAAAACACATATGCTATTATCAATAGCCTTGTCTATATCATTTCTCTGAGCTATAGAAGGATTCGATAGTACATAATTTGATACCTTTGATTTATGGCCAGGATGTCCAATACCAATTCTTAGGCGAAGATAGTCATTGGTTCCTAAATGTTGATTAATACTTCTTAAGCCATTATGACCGCCGTGTCCACCACCTTTTTTTAAGCGAATTTCTCCAGAGTCGATATCTAGCTCATCATGTATTACTAGTATTTCTTGTGGCTCAATTTTATAGAAATTAGCAACTTTACTAACAGCTAAACCACTGTTGTTCATAAAAGTAGTTGGAAATACTAATATTATGTTACTATAATCGATACTTACTTTAGCAATATTACAATTTAGTTTAGAGTTTAAGCTAAAATTTTCATTACTATCTTTAGCAATCCTTGCAATAAACCATTCACCAACATTATGGCGTGTATTTTCATATTCCTTGCCTATATTTCCTAGGCCAACAATCATTTTTATTTTAGGCATCTTTACTTTTATTGTGTTGTTCTAACTTGTCCAAAAGTATTTTAGTAACTTCTCTTATAATTTTACTATTTGGTTTAGCGTTTTCTTGTGATTGAGTATAAAAAATAGCCATAATTATAGCTCTATCATCATCAGGCCAAATAATTGCAACATCATTTGTTGATCCGTAGGCACAAGTACCTGTTTTATTACCAACGTCCCACTCATCAGGAATTTCAGCTGCTATACGATTATCATCGGAATCATTTCCTAAAAGCCATTTTTTAAATAATAGTCGATGCTTTTTATCAAGAATATTATTACTAAAAGCAAGCTTATTAATATCTCTAGCCATTATTTTAGGAGTGGTCTTGTTTTGATTGGTGGTAAGATTAACTTGGTTGGCTATGGGCTCTAGACCAGCTACTTTTGTTGCATGATCATGTAGCGATAGTATAAACTTATTAAGTTTACTCAAACCGCCGAGTTTCTCTATTAAAAGATTGGTGGCTGTATTATCACTTTGAATAGCTGCCCTACTAAGTTGGCTAACTGTCATTGTCTGATTGATATGTTCTTTCGTAATAGGGGAGTATCCAACTACTTGATTTGATAAAATCTTTATTTTTTCGTTGAGTAAATCCTTATTTGTCATGCTCTGCTTGAGGATGGCACCAACGACAAGAAACTTATAGGTGCTACAAATGGGAAAATAGAAACTTTGGTTATGGGAGAAGTTACTATTATCGTTCCTATTAATTGTATATACACCAATTTTTCCGCCATACTGTTTTTCTAGATTGTGTAAACTATTTGATATTTGAATATTTGCTATAGTCGTAGAAAAACCAATACTTGAGAAAATAAGAGTAGTTACTAGAATTATTATCTTTTTCATATTTAAAGTTAAAAATTATTAGATGTTAATAGTAAGAATTCATTAACTTTTTTGATATTATCTTTTTCAGCAATTTTTGCCTCTGTAAGAGGGAGCTTATTTCCGCCAGATATCTTAAGAGCACCTTCTGGTGTTTTATATATAATGGTTGGAAAGCCATTGATCTCAGTAGATAGTTTCATATTATTTTCAGCTTTTTCATGAGATTTAGTTAAATTTTTATCATATACTTTCGTATCATGATACTGTATTAATGCTTGTAATGGGTCTTTTGAGTTTAATATACTATTTACGACATCTGCACTATTGTGTAGACTCCCTAAAGGAATCCATCGGACTGCTAGGTCACCAGATTTAATGGCTGGTTGAGATGCATCAAATAAACTTGAGCAATAACCACAATTAGGATCGATTATAGCATAAAACTTATGTGGAGCATTGTCACTACCTTGCTGAATATATGTGGCATATTTCTTAATGTCTAAGTAAAGGTTATTAGCTCGAGTAGATGATGTGAAATAATTTGCATATATTTGATTTAAACTTGTTAGTTTATTTTGATTTCTGTCCCATGCTAAAAGTTCTCCATTAACAATAACATCTCCATTTTCACTAGTGAAAGTAACAGTTCGTTTTGTAGGATCTTTTTTATCTTCTAGTATATAAGCTTGAAGGTGTATACCTGTATCAAAAGTCTTTACTACTTTGTACTGTGGGAAGGCATGTTCAACAATATATAGTCCTTGTTGGTTGTTAAAAGGTGATCTGTTAAGATTAGTGGTACTAAAAAAGTATATAATCACTAACAAAAACAATACAAACACTATAAGTGAAGCGAAATATCTTTTTTGCATCTGAAACAATTAGTATTGAATAAGCATAACGTGATTATACCATATATAGAGATTATCTTTCGTCAGAAGATAAAAAAATGTCGCTAAAATTATAGCAGGACCAAAGGGTATAACATTAGTACGCTTTGCGATGAGGTTAATGCCAATAGCAATAAATATCCCAAAGATACAACTGGCAAAAATTGTATAAAGTAGTATAGGGTAGCCGAACCATGCACCAATAGCAGCTAGTAGCTTAAAATCACCATAGCCAAAACCTTCTTTACCTGTGAAAAGTTTATATACCCAAAACACACTCCATAGAGATAAGTATCCAATAATTGCTCCCCAGACTGACTGATCTAGTGTGGTAAATACACCATAATAGTTGAGAACAATACCGATCCATACTAATGGAAGAGTAAGTGAGTCTGGGAGAATTTGATATTTTGCATCTATAAAAAATAGAGGGATAAAGAATGTGCTTAAACCAGCAAGAGCTATCGCCTGAATAGTAAGTCCAAATACATAAAATATAGTTATGAATACCATAGCTGTAATAAACTCTACTAAAGGGTATTCAAAAGAGATATTCTCCTTACAAAAATAGCATTTACCTTTAAGTATAAACCAACCTAAAATAGGTACATTATGTCGATACTTGAGTTTATTATGACATTTTGGGCATCTAGATGGTTCGATTAAACTAAAGTTTTGTTCCGACTCTTGTTTAGGTAGGTCAAGTATTTCGCGGGCTATGTTTTTTTCATCTGCAAATATTTTATTAGGTATTCTATATATCAAAACATTCAGGAAGCTACCAATAGTTGCTCCAAAGAGAAATATAAATATGAAAATTATATATATATCGTAATACATATCTATTTGTGTTCAGGTGCATATTGCTTATTTTTAGGCTTAAGCTTGTTAACACCATCAATACCCGCAATACGATAGGCTTCAGCCATAGTAGGGTAGTTAAATGTTGTATTTAAGAAATACCTAATACTATTATGTTTACCAGGCATAGATTTTATTGCTTGTCCAATATGAATAATTTCAGATACCCTATGGCCAAAACAGTGAATACCTAGAATTTCGAGTGTTTCTTTGTGAAATAATATTTTTAACATACCAGTTTCACTTCCAGAAATTTGCGCTCGAGCAAGATCTTTGAAGTAAGCTCTACCACTTTCATAAGGAATTTTTTCTGCTGTTAGCTGTTCTTCAGTTTTGCCTATACAGCTTATTTCTGGTCTTGTATAAATACCCGTTGGAATATCTTCGACTAATTTATCATTGCATGATCCATCAATAATATGAGTAGCAGCAAATCTACCTTGGTTAAAAGCAGATGATGCAAGTGAAGGGAAACCTATAACATCACCAACTGCGTATATATTAGGTTGAGTTGTTTGATAGTTATCATTTACATTTACTAAGCCTCTTTGAGGACTGTATTCAACACCAATTTTATCAAGATTTAGACCATTAGTATTACCGGCACGCCCAAGGGCAAATAGCACATAGTCAGACTCTATAATTCTGCCAGAGTTTAATGTAGTAATTACTTTATCACCCTTAGCTTTGATACTCTTGTAAGTTTCGTTATGCATTAGGTTGATTTTTTGATTAACAGTGAAATGGTTTGTTAAAGTTTCTATAATCTCATCATCAAGGAATGACATCAGCTTATCTCTAGTATTGATAAGATTTACTTGAATATCAAGAGTGCCCAATATAGAAGCATACTCACAACCAATCACACCGGCACCATATATGGTAATTGACTTGATATTTTTATCTTTTAACTCAAGAAGTTTGTCACTATCTAAAATTCTTGGATGAGTAAAGTCTATATCTTCGGGTTGGTATGGACGAGATCCAGTAGAAAGTATGAATTTCTTAGCTGTTATGATTTCTGTAGAACCATTTTTACGAGAGATTTTAATTTTGTTTTTGTCTAGAAAGCTTGCAAAACCATAAAATACATCAATTTCATTATTGGCAAAACGATTTTTTTTGATCTCTCTTTGTTTTAATACTACTTCGAATGTAGTGTCAAGCATTTCAGGGAAATCAAAGTTTTTTTTGTTATACCAAACTTCACGTGATAGTTGTCTAAGAGTTTTACTCGGAATTGTTCCCCAGTTATTACAACCGCCACCAATCGCATCATCTTCGATAATTGCTACTTTTTGACCATTCCTAGTCGCTTTCATGGCAGCACCTTCGCCACCAGGACCACTACCTATAATGATAATGTCGTAATTATATTCCATGGTTTTACTCCACAATATATTTTTTGGAAAAATTGGTACATATATTCTCGAAATAATAACATAGTCTATAGATATGTTAATTATTTTTGGTGAAATTATTCATATTTTATTAGCATTTCAGCAATTTTCTTAGTTGGAGAGACTATTTGGTCTACTCCTATATTATTTGCGATGTTAATGCTTTCATCTTTATCAAGTTTAATAGATATCTTTAGATTATTTACTGATTGTTCTGAAGTTTTTAATACTTCTTTTATTGATAATAAAGTTAATATATTATCCGAATCCTTTTCATTGAGAATAAATATACTTTTAGCTTTGCTAATATTTGCCTTTTTGAGAGCATCATAGTCATAAGATTCTGCATCTATAAAGTGTTTTTCTTGTTCTGCATCAGTATTTATGAACTTTTGATGATAATCTTTCTCGATTACAATGATATTATCTATTTGAGATTTGAAGTAGTCTTTTATTAAACATTTGGTAATTTCTGTATAGCCACATATTACGATATGGTCTTTCATTAGAGCTGCTCCATCTTTTTGTTTAAACTTTTCTGTAATCTTGTTGATGACACTACCTGCCATTACAGTGATAATTGTTGCAAATAAACCTATACCCATAATCATTATAGATACAGTAAAAAGTTTGGCTTCTTCTGTTAAAGGGTGTATGTCGCCATACCCAACCGTGCTAAATGTAACAATTGTAAAATATATTGCATCAGAGACATTTGTAATTCCATCAAATTCATCTTTGAGATAATATAATCCAGTTACACTATATCCAATCGCTAAAAGAAGTGAAATTAAAAGTACAAACTGGTAGAAGGTGATTGTGTTAGAATTTTTTCTATTAAAAGTTTTTCTGAAGTAAACCAGTAAAAAAATCTCTAAAATATGAGTGAAAAATGCAATATCGTATGATATATGCTTATCTTGGATATAGTCACCGATTATTGATAAGCTAATGAAAACAACAGCTAAAAACCAAAAAGATCTTTTTCGATTATAAATACCACGAGCTATAATTATCATCAAATAACCGAGAACTAATGGCAAGAATATTCCCAAACCAGTATTATATTTCATACCAAAGTCATAAAGATCAGAAGGAATGTTCGGATCTAAGTTGACAGAAAAAATCTTGTTAATAACAGGTATTGCAACTGCTAAAATAGTTATAAAACCATTTAGAGTCATCGTTACAGATATAAAAAGTGGAATATATTTGGAATATTTTTCTTTAATAGTCACAGACTGATGATATTAAAATAATTAAACTGATATTTAGAATTATAGTGTATAGATTGATGAAAATACAGTTAATATACAACTATATATGAGCTAACCTTCGGATTTTTGGAATTAGTAAATACATAATAAAACCTGCTATACCAGCAATCATAGCTAGACTAGCGAATAGAGTTAAATAATTATGATTTGTTTCAATTGGGGTTGCATTTATATTTGGTGATGAAACTAATATCGATAGTAAGCTTGCTATAACCCCAGATGTACTACCGGTGACTACCATCCAAGATCCCATCATTAAGCCTTGTAGTCGAGGATTAGCAAGTTTGCCAATCATAGCATATCCTGTTGGCGATATTAAAAGCTCTCCTATGGACTGAAATACATAACTTAAAATTAACCATATAGCAGCTGTTTGTCCAAGTTTGTTCGCTGAGAAAATTCCTATCACTAGCATCAAAAATCCAATTCCTATAAATACGATGCTAAAACAAAACTGCATAGGGAATGAGAATATAAATTTTCGACGAATAATTATAAGAAGACTAGGTAATAACACACCTCCCACAGCTATTACTACAGTATTTACATTTTGAAACCACTGGGTTTGGATTGTGAAGCCAAAAATGTGCTTGTCAACATTGGCTTCTGTGAATACAGTCAAAGCCATTGGAGCAAGCTGATAAGCAGACCAGAAGACTAATCCAAAAGTTGCTAAAATAATATAAGCGTATACCTTTTCTTTTTGCTCTTTATTATCTTGTGATTTTGCAATAGGTACGAACATTGCTAATAATGCAATTCCAATACCTAAAGCAATATAGTTGGTATTTAGAGGATACTGTAAGGCTATAAATAAAATAGCTATAGTAACTAAAATCAAAATAACAGTATATATGCTATTTTTATATAGGATATTTGTTCCTGAGTTTTTTATTTTTCTGACAAGAGGAGTGGTTCTGTCTGCTACAGTTTTCCAGCTAGTTATTACAAGCAGAAAAGCTACTATATTTGTAATAGTTGTAATAAGAAAAAGTATATTATAACTATGTTCTGCTTGATATACGCCTGCAACTGTAAATCCAATGAAAAATCCAACATTCATGCCTGCATAGTTCCAAAAAAATGCAGTCTCCCGAGAATTGTCATCATTTTCAAATTGCTGAGTTAACATCATGTTTATACATGGGACATTTAGTCCACAGCCTGTTAGGAAGAGGGCTAGTGCAATATATAAGTGCTCGGTACTTGGGAATGATAAAAATAGACAAGCAATTATTTGTAAAACCATGCCTATTAGAAATAAAGTTCTATAGCTAATTAATCGACCACCAATATATCCACCTAGGATATGTAAGCCATAGTTAAACGCAACAAAAACACCCATTACAGCACTTGCTTTTGTGACAGTGAATCCCAAAGCTTGTGTCATAAATAAGACTAATGTTGAGTAAAGAACAGCAAAGCTTACAGTTGAAAATAGCTGAGTTATTAGTAGTAGCCTAGAGGCTTTTTTAATTAGAGTAACACCCATTAATTTATTAAAACTAAAGTAGATAGTAAAATTGATTTTATAGATGTTTTTTTCTAAAAAGTAGCTGAAATAGCAAATTTAGTAAAGGATTATAGAATGTACTGACTTAAATTTTTATTTTTGACTAATCCACTTAGTTTTTCATTTATATAATCTGTTGTTATATTTATAGATTTATTTTCTAAGTCTGGGGCATCAAAAGAAATCTCTTCTAATAGTCTCTCCATAACAGTATGAAGTCTTCTAGCACCGATGTTCTCGACTTCCTCATTTACTTGGAAAGAGATTTCAGCAATCTTTTTAATAGCATCTTCTTCGAAGCTTAATTCAACACCTTCAGTCTTCATTAGAGCGACATATTGCTTAAGGATAGAGCAGTCAGGTTCTTTTAGTATTCTAACAAAGTCTTCTATCTCAAGAGATTTTAGCTCTACTCTAATTGGTAATCTACCTTGAAGCTCCGGAATCAAATCAGATGGCTTAGCAACATGGAAGGCTCCTGATGCTATGAATAAGATATGATCAGTTTTTATCATACCGTATTTAGTCGAGACAGTAGAACCTTCTACCAGTGGTAGTAAGTCACGTTGTACACCTTCTCTAGATACATCTGCACCTGAATTTCCAGATTTTTTACAAACCTTATCTATTTCATCTAGGAATACGATACCATTTTGTTCAACAGACTCAAGAGCTCTAGCTTTGATATCTTCTTCATTGATCAGCTTAGCAGCTTCTTCATCTTGGACTAGCTTGATAGCATCTTTGATTCGCATCTTTTTGGTTTTTTTCTTATCACTACTTAAACTAGAGAATAGATCCTGAAGCTGATTTGTCATATCTTCCATGCCTGGATGTCCCATAACACCTATACTTTTAGGAGCTACAGATACTTCGATTTCAATCTCTTTATCATTTAACTCGCCATTTTGGATTTTTTTTCTAAAAATCTCACGAGTTTTATTTTCTTTTTCTTTTTTAGAGTGAGCATCTTCAGCAGGCTCATTCGCAAATCCTACTTTTGACTCAGAAGCTCTAGCTGGCGGAATAAGAACATCTAATATTCTCTCTTCTGCTAATACAGCAGCTTTTTCTGTAACTTGTTGCTTAGCTTCTTCACGCTTCATTTTGACTGCTGTTTCTACTAGGTCGCGGATTATAGACTCAACATCTTTACCTACATAACCAACCTCTGTAAATTTAGTAGCTTCAACTTTGATAAAAGGCGCATCCGCTAATTTTGCTAGTCTGCGCGCAATCTCTGTTTTACCTACACCAGTAGGTCCTATCATTAGGATATTTTTAGGAGTTACTTCTTGACGCATCTCATCATCAAGTTGCATTCTACGCCATCTATTACGTAGAGCAATAGCAACTGCTTTTTTAGCATCATTTTGACCAATAATGTGTCTTTCTAATTCATGTACAATTGTTTTTGGAGTCATCACTTGTGTCATCGTATAACTATCCTTTTTTATTTTCTAAACTTTCTATAGTGAAATTATGGTTTGTGTAAATACAAGTATCTGCAGCTATAGTAAGACTTTTTTTGACTATATCTTCTGCTGAAAGATCAGTATTTTCAACAAGGGCTGTTGCCGCTGAGCGAGCATAAGTTGACCCAGAACCAATAGATATAATGTCATTTTTGTCAGCAGCCATAACATCTCCAGCCCCTGATATTAGAAGAGATAGCTTTTCATCTGCAACTATAATCATAGCTTCTAACTTACTCAGCATTCTATCTAAACGCCACTCACGCACCATTTCAACAGCAGCTCTTTCAAGATTACCTTGATAAAATTCTAGTTTTTGTTCAAATTTTTCAAATAGTGTGAATGCATCTGCAGTAGAACCTGCAAAACCTGTTAGAACTTTACCACCATTTAATTTTCTAACTTTTATGATATTTTCTTTTGCTATTGTATGTCCTAATGTAGCTTGACCATCGCCACCAATTACTACTTTATCATCTTTTCTAACGCATAGGATGGTAGTTCCTTTCATTGCTTCCATAATCAAATCCTTTGTTAGGTTTGTTAAAATAATCTATGTAATATTACTAAATGGTATTGATATAAAATTTTACAAGTATTTATTATATTTTTTTTAAGCTTTAAAGCCGTTATTGATTTTTGTAAGACAAAAATAGTAAATTTTATGTTATATTTTAGCTTGTTTTATTTTTACTAGAGCATTTATGATGAATAATTTAAATTTTAGAGAAACGATTTCGATAGCAACAAATATATACAAAAGAGCCTTTAAAATAACTTTTGTATTAGCTTTTATGCTGTCATTTATATCAGAGTTTTGTTTTGTATATTTAATGAAGCATGGTATGGCAGATTATATTCAAAGTGGTAACGAAGCTGATATCTCGCAATTACCATCGGGAAATATACTAGCGAGTATGTTTTTGTTGATTGTAGTAGCTACAGTATTTGTTTATGCAATGATAATAATATTGCAAGGTGTAATGGTTAAACATGAGCTAAAAGTATCCGATGCATTAAAAATAGCATTACAAATCTTTTCTAAGAGAGTATTTGTATTTCTTGGAGCATTTTTACTTTCCATGATTGTGATGACAGTACTCACTATGTTTTTACAATATATAGGTATTTTTTTGGGAGTATTATTATTCTTGACAGTTATGCCTGCTGTGTTATTGGCACAAAAGGGTGTTTTTGAATCTATATCTAACAACTTCGCTATAATAAGAAGTAACTTTTTTTATATGTTTAGAATATCGATAGCAATATTAGCTCTTATGGTAATAAAACCGTTAGTAACTTTTGGATTGATATATCTGTTGAAAAACTTCGGTCTAGAGATGAGTTCATTAGAAATGTCTATTCAAAACATCATTGTAACAGTTGTCGATGCTTTTATTTTACCTTTTATTTTTGCAATTAGTGTTGCGACATTTTTCTCAACAAGCTCTAAATAAAATTTATTCTGTAAGAATTTTCTTAAAGAAATCAAAATCATAGCTATTTTCAAAACGAATATTTTTATCAGCTAGATTTGTGTTTTTATAAACATTATTAATCTCTGTAACAATACCAGCATCAATCTTGATTTTGATTTGTTCACTACCTTTAGTGTATGTCTTTGTAAACGGTAGAGTTTTACCGAAGCGCCATTTCCATTCTTTGAGTGTTTCTATCTCTTTGTCTATTAACTCTCTATTTTCTAATGGCGTTTCTTCATTTATTAAGCTTAAATCAATACTTCTGAAGCTTTTAATAAAAGACCTTGTGAGATCTTGAGTTTGTATATCATGCTTTATCTCAGATAGATTAATTACTTTTGAGCGATGGGATTTTACTCCCTTTGTATCTAAAGATTTATCTATTGGTTGATGAAGATAGTCATAGAGTTTTTTTGTATTAGCATTGATGAGTAGTGTACCATGATGGAAAGCACGATCTTTTTTCTCTCGAAAAGCGCTACCTGATACTTTGTAGGTATGACCATTATGATCAACAACAATATCATTTCTTTCATTTGCATATACATCTATACCTAGTTTTTTGACTGTATTGCATACTAGTTCTAGGTTTGTTTTGATGTTATGTTCTTTTTTTGTGCTGATGATAGTGTAGTTAAGATTACCATAATCATGATAAACAGTTCCACCGCCACTTTGACGGCGTACCATTGGTATACTATCGTTATTCATTGCTTCAAGGTTACACTCAAGCCATGGGTTTTGAGCTCTACCAATAACAACACATGGAGAGTTTTGCCATAAAAATAAAATCTTTTCATGATGAAGTTTTTCTAGAAGCAACCAGTTTTCAAAAGCTAAATTAAAATAAATATCATTACTTTGTGATATATATATATGCATAGGATATTAAATGTTTTTACTTTGTAGTAAGTATAAGGTTTTATTGGTTCTATAAAAGAGTTTTGTGCTATAATTTTGCTTTATTGAGAGAAATTTTTATATACAAAAATATAATGTCGACGATACAACAGACTTTAGAAATAATTAAAAGAGGGGCAGATGAAGTCCTAATTGAAGAAGAATTAGTTAAAAAACTCGAAAAAAACAAGCCATTAGTGATTAAGTTTGGTTGTGATCCAACAGCTCCTGATATCCATCTTGGTCATACCGTTGTAATTAATAAATTAAAACAGTTGCAAGATTTAGGACATGAAATTCACTTTTTGATAGGTGATTTCACAGCTCAGATAGGCGATCCTACTGGTAAAAATGCGACAAGACCTCCATTGACTGCAGAAGAGGTTGCTGCAAATGCTGAAACATATACTAAACAAGTATTTAAAATCTTAGATAAAGAAAGAACAGTCATTCGTCGTAATGGTGATTGGTTTGATAAAATGTCTGCAAGCGATATGATCAAACTAGCATCTAAATCAACAGTTGCTAGAATGCTTGAAAGAGATGATTTCTCAAAAAGATACAAAGGTGGCCAGTCTATCTCAATACATGAGTTTTTGTATCCATTAGTACAAGGCTATGATTCTGTAGCTATGAATGCGGATATTGAGCTTGGTGGTACAGATCAGAAATTTAATTTGTTGATGGGCAGAGAGCTACAAAAACAACAAGGTCAAGAACCACAGATTATCATAACAATGCCACTTCTCGAAGGTTTAGATGGTGTCAAAAAAATGTCAAAATCTAGCCAAAATTATATAGGTATTGAAGAAGCACCTAACGATATATTTGGCAAGGTGATGTCTGTTTCAGATGAATTGATGTGGAGATATTACGAATTACTTAGCTTCAAATCTTTAGATACTATAGCTAATTTAAAACAAGATGTTGCTAATGGCACAAATCCACGTGACATTAAAATAGAGTTGGCAAAAGAGTTAATAGAGAGATTTCACTCTAAGGAAGATGCTGAAAGTGCGCATCAAGATTTTATCCAAAGATTTCAAAAAAATCAGATACCTGATGACATAAATGTTGTAGAATTAAGTCAAGAATTGCCAATAGCAAACTTGCTTAAAGAAGCAGGATTGGTAGCAAGTACTTCAGAAGCTATTCGCATGATTAAGCAAGGAGCTGTTAAAATAGATGGTGAGAAGGCTGCTGATAATAAAGCTGTTTTTGGTAAAGGTACAGAAAATGTTTTCCAAGTTGGTAAGCGTAAATTTGCAAAAATTATTATAAAATAAGGGGTTATTTAAAATGGATAAGTTTTTATCAATATTTGTAGGTGTTTTAATAATAGTAACTATTATTACTATATTTATTAATCTATTTCCAATTGCTATTAAAGTATGTTTTATATCGGCAGTAATTAGTGCAATAATTTACGTTGTGCTTAAGATGATAGAAAAGTTTAGTAATTAATCGTTAATAATCTATATTGTTTAATAGTGGATCAATCATTTCTTTTAAAATCAATTATCTGTCTACGTTGCTTTTTTGTAGGTTTTTCTGGGCTTAATAAGTTAGCAGTCTTTCTGATGGTTGCTTCTTTTTCTCTCTTTTCGATACTTTGTTGTGTTTCTGTGTAAAGTTTTTGAGCTTCAGTAGCTGATTTTCTAACTTCATCGAGAGCTTCGACAATTATTGTTTTTTTAATATGTGATTGTTGGATTTGGTATTCATCGCCAATATTTACAGCTTTACTGACTTTTGTTTTTTGTCTCTGAAAGTGTACTTTGCCACCTTCGATAGCTTTTTTTGCGATAGCTCTAGTTTTGTAGAATCTAGCTGCCCATAGCCATTTATCTAGTCTTACACTCATATCAGAACCAATTAGTTTGATTAAATTGATTATAGCTAATAATAACAAGGATTTTAACTGCTTTTAAAGTCTGTTATCCTAAAAGGCAGTTTAGTTATTAAAAAAAGTATTAATGAATAAAACAGTAAATTTACACAAAATGATAACAACATTAGATAGTGATAATAATGCTCTATATGAGTTAGAAGATATCTGTATGAATGATTTCATTGGCAAAAATATGAGAATAGAGTTTTTAGATGAAATTAATTGTGTATCATGTGGCATCAAAACAAAAAAGAGCTATTCTCAAGGTCATTGCTTTATGTGTATGAGAAAGTTACCTGAGTGTGATATCTGTATAGTTAAACCTGAACTGTGCCATTTCGCGGCCGGGACATGTAGAGATTCTAAGTGGGGTGAAGAAAACTGCATGAAAACTCATATTGTATACCTATCAAATACAGGAGATATTAAGGTAGGTATTACTAAGCTTAAAAATATTCCTTCACGTTGGATAGATCAAGGTGCTAGTCAAGCTATTCCGATCTTTGCTGTAGAGACTAGACTAATTTCAGGATTAGTTGAGGTCGCGATTAAAGAGCATATTTCAGATAAAACCAACTGGCGTAAAATGCTTCAAGGTGAGCCAAGTTCTGAAGTTGAATTTGAGGATTTAAGAGATGAGCTGATCGAAAAGTCTAGTGATAAAATAGCTCAAATTACAGCCAGATATGGTGATAATAGTGTTGAAGTTGTAGAGGGTAATATTCAAACCATAAATTATCCTGTGTTTGAGTATCCTACAAAAATTAAATCATTTAACTTAGATAAGGATCCTATTATAGAAGCTAAGCTCATGGGTATAAAAGGTCAGTATCTAATATTTGATACAGGTGTAATAAATATCCGTAAATATAGTGGGTATAAATGTACTATTTCAGTGTAAATTATGAATAGAGTCGCAATTATTGGTGCCGGTGCTAGTGGACTTATCAATGCAAAAGTTCTCAAGGATGGTGGTTTTCAGGTTAAAGTCTTTGAAAAAACGAACAATATTTGTGGTGTATGGAATTATGATGAGTCAGAAGGTGCATTATATGAAACACTAAAAACTAATCTCCCCAAAGAAATAATGGTTTTTGAAAATGAAAAAATTCCTTATAACTCTAATAAATCGTTTATAGAGCATAAAGAAGTTTTATATTACTTAGAAGCAAATGCCAAAGCTTGGCAAATAGATGATAGTCTTTGCCTAAATGCTGAAGTTATAAATTTGAAACCTATCCAGAAGTTATCGAAAAGGCCATTATGGAAATTATCTTATATAAGTAATAGCGCGGTATTTAATGAAGAGTTTGACTTTGTAATAATTGCTAATGGGCACTATGATGAGCCTAAAATTCCAAATAATACTAATGGTTTTGATTATATTGTAGGTAGTGCTTCACACAGCAAATACTATAGGAGTGTAGATAACTACGCTAAGAAAGTCCTATGTGTAGGATATTCTTCATCTGGTGTGGATATATCTCATGAGTTATATAATAGTGGTAGAGATGTTTATGTTTCTGTTAGAGAATTAGAAAAGAACCAAGAGCTATATAATCTACAAAATAATCTAAATATTAAGTTTATATCTTCTATTTACAAATATTATAAATGCAATGATAAGTGTATAGCTACAACTATTAATGGTAATACTATTGAGATAGATGAAATTATTTTTTGTACTGGTTATAAATATAGTTTTCCTTTTCTATCTCAAGATATTATTTCAACAAAAGATAATGTTGTGAGTCCATTATGTAATCAGATACTACATAAAGATTATCTTAATCTTGCTTTTGTTGGCATACCATGGAAAACGGTACCATTTGTTTTATCAGAATGCCAAGCTATATTTTTGGCAAAGTTGTGGCAGTCTAATCAAGATATCTTATCTAGTATTGTTGAAAAAATGATAAATACTCACAAGCATAGCTTTAAGTTTGATAGTCGCTTATTGAAAAATTATCATATGCTTGGAGATGAACAATGGGAATATAATTTAAGTACTCTTGATGTTGTCGGTGAAAAAACTCATAACAGAGAAGAAAGAATAAGGCTTATAGAGCAAGTATATAATGATGTACATAAATTAAAGATAGAAAATCCTCATGGCTATAGAGATATCGTTTATAATGTTGATTTTGAAAAAGGTCACTATAACAAGCAAATAAATTAGTTGGCTTTAGCTAGGCTCTGCAAAGCAAATTCAATATCTTTTTCGGATGATGAGTCTTCTTTTCTATTTCTATAAACACTGAGAATCTTTTTGATTAAAGTAGCTTGATAGCACTCCTTAGATATTTGTTTTCTTTGAAATTTGTGAACATCATTGATTATAGATCTGATAGCAACCTTTCTACTTAGAGTGTGAGGAGTAAGTGGAAATAGCTTAAATGCTAACCAGAGACCTAAGCATCCAACAATTGAGCTCATAGCTATGGTAAATGATGAAGTGATTTCAAAACTCATATGATTACTTGGTTGGACCATAAATACAAAACCTAAATAGAACCCAAGACTATACATCTGCAGTTTAGGAACGTTAAGAGCTGCTATGGGAATGAGTAATGCAGTTAATAATATTAATATTAATAGTTCAAAATAGCCCACTGCTTGAGATAGTAAATTTAGTGTTATAAGAATACTTATTGGTATTGATATAATTATGCCTATGATATTTTTTTTAACTGTTTCTGTGGGATTAGGTACGGATATAAAAAGTTGAGACAAGACACAAGGTAGAATAATCATCATAAGAAGACTAGAGTTGCCGTTTGTACTTACCCATACGAAGTACATGATAAGCAGTAAGCTTACGGTTCTAGCAATAGCAATTAGTGTAACTATAGGGTTGGTATATGTTATAAAACTATAAACTATCTTGTTTTGATCACTTTTGGCTTCTAAACTTTTGTAACTAGCTAGTAGGTTAGCTATTTTTGAGATTACCTTATTCAGTTTATGATCGTCAGATATGATGTTTTGATTATTACTTGTGCTATTGTCAATATTATTTAGATTGTTTGCGATTGTTTTTAAGTGATTTTGTAGGGTAGAATTATTTTCTGTTTTAGCCAAATATTTTCTTAATGAGTGTACTGCTTCTATTAGTTCAACTACAGTATTTGAAAATATAAGATAATTACCTTTGTCCAAGCTCTCATATTTTGCTGCACTCAAATCATTATCAAGAGTTATAAGATTATTAAGAATTGCTTCAACTTTTGAATTATATTTTATGTTATTAGTGAAGTCTTGTGTTAGAAACATTTCTTGAACATAATATATAGTAAGTTCTAGTACTTTATTAGAGTGATTCTTTAATGTTTTCTGAACTTTGACTGGCAATATGTAGTAATTCACAAGGCATGAGCAGATACAGCCAATAGATATTTCAGTTACACGAGAAAATCCGGTATGAAAAATTGTCTCTTCAGTAGTGAGCATAGGATTAGCTATAGAGTAAAAAACAATTATTATGCAGGTAACATTTGCCAATGCTAAGGCATAGATAAAGTTAGGGTGAGACATGTTGGCAGAGAAGAATATAGATATAGATATAAAGCTACATAGAGCCATTAGTGCTAATACAGGAAAAGGCAAAAAAAATGTGACTATCAAAAAGCCAACAAACACTCCAATAAAAGATACAGCTATTAATAAAAGAGCTTTTTCAATGATAAAACCTGTTTCTGGTCGAGTTTGTAAAAATAGTGCAGAAATCATAGCCCACATTGGTTTATCTAAATTTAAACTCATTGATATCCATAGAGCCATAGTCAAAGATATACACCCTTTGATTGTATAAATAATATTTTCTTTATTTATAATTATTTCTAGCTCATCTGATAGTCTTTGTATCATTGTATTGTTACCGTTGCATTTATACCTGATATTAAGTTGATACTTTTAGGTATCACATCTAGAGCTATATCAACAGGTATTCGCTTAGATAGTCTTACCCAATCGTAGGTCTGCTGTACTTTTGGCAGTAGTTGACTATTCACATCTGTATTATTGTCTGCTACAGCTTTGCCAATACTTATTACATGTCCATGTAGTAGTTCTCCACCACTCATTAACTCGATAGTAGCCTTATCATTGATTTTTATATTGGGTAGTTTGGTTTCTTCAAAATATCCAGTTACATAGAAAGAATTAGCTTCAACTAAAGACATCACTGGTTTTGCTGCTACAACATAGTTTCCTTGTCGTAGTTCAATATTATTTATAGTACCATCTGCTGGGGCGTAAACACTTGTTCTATCTAGATTGATCTTTGCGAGTCTAGCCTCTGCTTTTGCTTTTTCAAGATTTGCCTTTTTTAGCTTTACTTGCATGTGATATTCATCGAGAGTATCTAAGCTTATTGAGCCATCTTTTCCAAGTTGTTCTCTACGTTGATATTGACGATCAGCTAGCTCCCATTGCATTATTGCATGTTTTAGCTCTGCTTCTTTTTCATCTAGAGTTGCTGCATATCTATCTTTGTCTATTGTAAAGATTAATTGACCTTTTTTTACTCTTTGATTATCAGATACATATATTCTGGTTACAAAACCAGAAACATCTGGCGCAATAGTGATGATATTAGCTCTAATTCGACCATCTCTAGTCCATGGTGAGTATAGATAGTATCTCCAGATCGAATATAGAGAAAACAATGCCACGCAAATTATAACAATACTAATAGTAGTTTTGGTTCTTTTGTTTGGCATTTTAGTTTCCTATTAGTAGCATGCTTAATCCTAGATAACAGATAAATAATGCAAGATTAAACCAAGATAATTTAAGATCTACATAGTCATGTATGATTTTGGGTATTGCTAGGTTTGTAGTTATAGTCAATATTGCTGCAATAGCTAAAAATAATATTATTGGAGAAATTAGTAGTCCATCAAAAGTAATTACAGGCATATCAGACTCCTTATTTTGTGCGAGATTTTTTTTAATTTTATTTCTGGAGGTAAATTAAGTCTAATTTTCCTAGAGATATTTATATGATACACCGTATCGCAAAATGGTACAAGAATGTTTTGGCAATTTTATATGAAAAAAGCTATTATTAGTCAAAAGACTTTTAAACCTCAGAAATTATTAACTTTTTATGAGTAATGAAAAAAAAATCCAAGTAATCAGCAGAGCTGTGAATGTGCTACAAAGTATTAGTAATGAGCCTGGAGGCATGAGCTTGGGAGATATAGCAAAGAAGGTCAACTTACCTCGATCTACAGTCCAGAGAATAGTTGCTGCTCTTGAGGCTGAAGGATTCACACGAAGCGAAGGGGCAGGTAAGATTTTGCTTGGATCAGGTGTTTTTAAGTTAGCATCTTCATCTTATGCAGATATAGTCTCTTTGACACAGAACACATTAAGGAAGCTTAGTGAAAAAATACGTGAAACAGTTGTTCTGACACAATCAAACAATACCGATCTTATAATAATGCATAGGTTCATAGCGAATAGGGAACTGCAGGTAATTCCAAGAATAGGTGTACTTGAGAAGCCAATTTACTATACAGCTTCTGGTAGGGCTTTGTTAGCACTGTACTCAGATGAGGAAATTATCGATATCCTGGATGAAGGTATTGAAGATAATAAAGAATTGTTTGAAAGGCTTGCTAAGATTAGAGAAGATGGTGTTGAATATGATTATGGTAAAACAATAGAGGGCATAGTCAGTACGGCAGTAGCTGTAAATACATTTTTAGGTAGTCTTGGTGTTTCTATTCTTGTACCTCAATATCGTTATGCGGAAAATAAAGATTTTTATATCAAAGAGCTTTTAAAAGTTAAATCTAAAATTTTAGCAGATATAGGTGTGAAATATTCTGAATAGATTGATCAATTAGATCTTCTAGTATAAACAAATTGACAATCTATGGTTATATGAGAGAATTCGAAGATCAAAAAAATCTTATTTTAAAATATAAATAGATGTCTACTAATGACTGGAAAAAAGCCCTTAAAGAATCTTTCTATTCACCATTAGAATTGTTAAAGTTTTTGGAAATAGATAGCGAAGAGGCCAAAGTTTCATTAAATATAACCAGGAAATTTAAAATGATAGTGCCTAGATCATTCGCTAATAGAATGCAAAAAGGTAATATCAATGATCCATTGCTCAAACAGGTTTTACCAACTATCGATGAAGAAGTGATAGATCAATCCTATAGTAGCGATCCACTTGATGAAAAAAATTATAATAAAGTGCCAGGACTATTACATAAATACCATGGTAGAGTTCTGCTGATATCACAAACAAGCTGCGCTGTGCATTGTCGCTATTGTTTTCGTAAAGAGTTTGATTATAGAGAAAATATCCCTGGTAGAAAAGATTGGTTAAAAGCATTTGAATATATAGCAAATGATAGTAGTATCGAGGAGGTCATATTAAGTGGAGGTGATCCTCTTTTAAATAACGATGAAATATTAGAATTTTTTGTAGAAAATATCCAGCAGATATCACATATCAAAAGGCTTAGGATTCATTCAAGAATACCTGTAGTATTACCAGAGCGAATGACTGCTAAACTTTTGAAAATTCTTTCAGAGCATAGGCTTGATACTGTATTAGTAATACACGTTAATCATCCAAATGAGTTAGATGATAGTATTAGAGAGGTTTTAAAAGAAATACACAATCATGGCATAATTATCCTAAATCAAAGTACATTACTTAAAGACATAAATGATGATGCTAATGTGCTATATGCTTTGAGTACAAAACTTATAAATGCTAAAGCGATTCCGTACTATATACATTCACTAGATACTGTTTCAGGAACTAAACACTATAATGTTGATAATGCTAAAGATATTATGAAAAAACTGTCTGAAATTTCATCAGGATTTATGGTGCCTGTATTAACCAAAGAGATCCCAGGCTATCCATCTAAAAAATGGCTATCTTTTCATAGTTAATTGAAGAATAAAAATATGAATTAATTTTCTTAAGAAAGACTATCTTTATATTTATAAGGATGATTTAGATTAGATAGATTTGATATTAACAGCAGCCATTTTGCCTCTGTTTTCTTCAACTTCAAAGCTAATTTTTTCGCCTTCACGTAGAGTGCTTAAACCAGCATTTTCTACTGCACTGATATGAACGAACACATCTTTACCACCATCTTGAGGCTCTATGAATCCGAATCCTTTAGTCGTATTAAAAAATTTAATAGTACCTTGTCTCATTGTTTTATTTCCTTTTGTTTTGTTGTCTTATATAAGTTAAATCACATTGGGCTTAGTTTTAAACTTTAACGATTTGCTTATAAAGAATAGATTATTGGAAATAAACTTCTGATTATATTAGTTTCGTAGTAGTCAAATTAAAGTTACAATATAAATAACTGACACTAATCATATAGTATAAAAGTATTAATTGAAAGCTTTTTAATGAAAACTAGGTATTTTAGTTAAATCAAAATCTTCTTCGTATTTGTCCAAGTCTTTTAGATATAAGCATAAATCTTGAAAATCTAAACAACTTTCTACCATCGAAGATTCTTTGTTATCACTAAAGTCTCTATCCGTCATATGGTTTATTAAATTAATAAACTGTTCCATAATCTCAGTATTGAATATACTAAGCTCTGCTGCTTGAGCTATACTTACTTTTTTCGATTCTGATATTTTCTGGACTAAAGTAGTTATATCACTAAAAATAACTTCTAACATTTTATTATTTTCAAAATTAATGAATGTGTTTTTGGGATCAATCATTCTAAACATATATTGTTAAATAGATGCTTATTATACTCTTAAATGAGAACATAATCTTAGTTATATTTATATATGTCTCCATAATATGTATCTTTAGTGGATACTTTGTATTAACATTGATAGTGTATAAATAAAATAAAGCCTCTAAATCTTCTTTAGATACTTCATTGCTATTTTGCTAATAATAATTTTTAACCCTAAAAGAACTTTAATAGTTCTTAATATTCTAAAATTAAGAGAGGATAATATGCCAAGAATAATAGTCGATCCCAGAAAACCTTTTGATATTAGTCTAAGAAACTTCAAAAGAGCTTGTGAAAAAGCAGGTATTAAACAAGAGCTTAGAGAAAGACAGCATTACGTAAAACCAACCCAGAAGAGAAAAATGGCTAAAAAAGCAGCTATAAGTAGAGCTAAAAAAGAAGCAAGAAGGTCTTATTCTTATTAATTCTCTTATTAGTTCAATCTACAATTCCAGAACTTACATAAATCTTGATACTTCTAGCAATAGCAAAACCAATTAAATATAATAAATTCATACACTTATTTTCTATTTAAAATTCAAGCAAATGGCAAAAGCAAAAAAGACAGTTTCAGAGTCTATCGAAGTCACTTTATGGAAAGCAGCAGACAAACTTAGAAAAAATATTGATGCAGCAGAATATAAGCATGTTGTACTAGGTTTGGTATTCTTGAAATATATCTCAGATAGCTTTGAGGAACGATACGCAGAGCTTCAAAGTGAAGAGTGGGCAGATCCAGAGGATAAAGATGAGTATTTAGAGTCAAATATTTTCTTTGTGCCTACTAAAGCAAGATGGTCGTATCTTTTGGCAAATGCGAAGCTACCAGAGATTGGTAAGCTAGTCGATGAGGCAATGGATGAGATCGAGAGAGAAAATAACTCGCTAAAAGGTGTATTACCAAAAGTTTATGCACGCGATAATCTTAACTCGACAACACTAGGAGAGCTAATCGATATAATCGGTAATATCTCAATTGGTGATACTCAAAGCCGTAGTGCAGACGTGCTTGGTCATGTATTTGAGTATTTCCTGGGAGAGTTCGCACTAGCAGAGGGTAAACAGGGCGGACAATTCTATACGCCAAAATCTGTAGTTGAGCTACTGGTGAAAATGCTTGAACCATACAAAGGTAGAGTATTTGATCCATGTTGTGGTAGTGGAGGTATGTTTGTTCAATCTGAGAAATTTGTTGAATCTCATCAAGGGCAAATCAATGATATTTCTATTTATGGGCAAGAGTCAAACCAAACCACTTGGCGATTATGTAAGATGAACCTAGCAATACGAGGTATAGATAGCTCGCAAGTTAAATGGAATTCTGAAGGCTCATTTTTAAATGATGCGCATAAGGACTTAAAAGCTGACTATATCATTGCTAATCCACCATTTAATATCTCAGACTGGAGTGGTGAGCTACTGCGAAATGATGCAAGGTGGCAATATGGTACACCGCCAGCAGGTAATGCTAACTATGCTTGGATACAGCATTTCTTGTATCATCTAGCACCTACTGGAGTTGCTGGTTTTGTATTAGCAAAAGGAGCATTGACATCAAACACCTCAGGTGAGGGTGATATCCGTAAGGCTTTAGTAGAGGCAAATTTGGTTGATTGTATAGTTAATTTACCTGCTAAGCTGTTTTTGAATACGCAAATCCCAGCTTCGTTATGGTTTATCAAAAGAGGTCGTAAGACAAAAGATATACTCTTTATAGATGCTAGAAATAAAGGTCATCTAATCAATCGTAGAACTAAAGAATTTAGTGATGATGATATTACAGAAATCGCGCAAACATATCATAACTGGAAAGTCGACAATGATTATGAGGATATCAAGGGTTTCTGTAAGTCGGCAAGCTATGAAGAGGTAGCAGAACTAAACTATGTGCTAACACCAGGTAGGTATGTCGGTTTAGAAGAGGTTGAAGATGATTTTAACTTTGCAGAGAGATTTACAAGTCTAAAAACTCAACTATCAGAGCAAATGCAACAAGAAGAAGCTCTAAATCAAAGGATTATGGATAATCTAGCGAAGATAAAAATAAACATTCATTCTGAACTTGATTCAGAATCTCTTGATTAACAGGAGATTTGATTTATGAGTGGAATAGTTATTTATGAAAATGGTAATATAGAGTTAAAAACTACTGTAGAGAATGAGACGGTTTGGCTAACTCAAAAGCAAATGAGTGAACTATTTGTAAAGAGTGTAAAAACAATATCAGAACATATAGGTAATGTTTTTAAAGAGGGTGAGTTAGAAAAACATTCAGTTATCCGGAATTTCCGGACAACTGCTGCAGATGGTAAAACATATAGTGTTGATCATTACAGTTTAGATGTGGTCATATCAGTAGGGTATAGGGTAAAATCAAAACAAGGCACTCAATTTCGTATATGGGCAAATAAAGTTCTAAAAGAATACCTTATCAAAGGCTATGCACTAAACAAAGACAAGCTCAAGCAACAAAAACTACAAGAGTTAGAGCAAACTATACAGCTTATAAAACAAAGCTTACAAAATAATGCTATAAGCACAAACGAAGCAAAAGGCTTTGTAGAAATAGTATCTAACTACGCTAAGAGTTGGGCGCTACTGCAAGGCTATGATGATCAAAGCTTAGAAGAGGTTACACAAACTAAAGAGTCAAAATTTATACTTGATTACGATGAGGCTAAAGCAGCTATAGCAGAACTAAAAAGCACACTAATAGCCAAAGGCGAAGCTACAGAACTTTTTGGACAAGAAAAAGCAGGTGAGTTAAAGGGTAATTTACAAAGTATCTATCAAAGTTTTGCAGGTGAGAATCTTTTACCATCGGTTGAGGCAAAGGCTGCAAACTTACTATATTACATTATCAAAGGGCATCCATTTAATGATGGTAACAAACGCATAGGTGCTTATCTTTTTGTATTGTTTTTGCATAAGAATGGCATCTTATATAAACCAAGTGGCGAGACTAAGATAAATGACAATGCTCTAGCTTCTATAGCTCTACTAGTGGCACAATCTGCCCCTAGTCAAAAAGAGATAATAATTAAACTAGTAATGAATATGCTATATGAGGGAGAGGCTAATGAGTAATTCAGAATTACCAAAAGGCTGGAGAGAGAGTAGGTTGGGTGATGTTGTTGATGTATTAAACGGATATGCATTTAAATCAAGAGACTTTTTAGAGACTCAACAAAAAAATAGTTTGCCAATTATAAAAATAAAAAATGTAGCAAATGGAGATGTTAATATAAATGGTTCACAGTATCATCATTTAAATGAAAAGCTATCTAAATATATAGTTACTAAGGGTGATGTTTTAGTAGCATTGACTGGTAATCACCCTCAATCTATAACACAGGTTGTTGGACAGTCATCTAAATACAAGCTATTAAGTGATGCTTTGCTAAATCAGAGAGTGGCAAAATTGCTACCTAAGAATATTTGTAATTCTTATCTATACTTTTTAATGAAAGATGAAATCACACATGACTATTTAGCTAATCAATCGTCAGGTAGTGCAAACCAAGCTAATATCTCAAAATCAGATATAGAAAATATGCCTGTCAACCTCCCACCACTAGCCGAGCAAAAAGCCATAGCTGAAGTGCTATCTAGCCTTGATGATAAAATTGATCTACTCCACCAACAAAATCAAACCTTAGAAGATATGGCACAAACTCTATTTAGAGAGTGGTTTATCGAAAAAGCTGATGGTCAATTAGGTAAGTTTAATATATGGATTGATGAACATGTTGGTGGAGATTGGGGCAAAGAATTTTTGACTCAAGATTTTGACTTTGTAGTAAATTGTATAAGGGGAACAGATATAGCTGATTTGAATAATGGTATTGCTACTAAAACGCCTAAAAGATATGTAAAGCAAAATAGATTTACAAAAATTGAGCCAAAAGACGGTGACATTATAATGGAAATATCAGGAGGCACAGAGAACCAATCTACTGGAAGGTGTGTTTATATAAATGGTGATATTAAATCGTTATTTGATAAACCTTTAGTTTTTTCTAATTTTTGTAGATTGTTTAGAGTTAAGAAAAAAGAATATTCTTTTTTCTTATATTTATATTTTAAGTATCTATATTCAATTGATGAGTTTTTTATGTTGGAGAATGGTAGCTCTGGGATTAAAAACTTAAATTACAAAGCACTATTATATGAATTAGATTATTTTATGCCGGCTGAATCTAAAGTTTTAGAGTTCAATAATAATGTTGATTCTTTATTTAAAAAGATAAATATAAATAAAAAACAAATAAAAACACTAGAGCAGACTAGAGATACTTTATTACCTAAATTGATGAGTAGTAAAGTCAGAGTAATAATATGAGCAAGATGGCTTTTTATATAGGAGCTTATTTAAATGTCAGTGAAGATAAAGAAAATTGATAAGCTTACATCATTTTGTGGACTAAATGATATATCCATGGATGCAGAATTTAAAGATTACAATGTAATTTTTGCTAATAATGGAGCGGGTAAAACATCAATTACAAGAGCATTTGAACTTTTAATTGGCAAAAACTATCAACATATAAAGCAGTATCAAACTATAGGCTCTACGGTTGATCCTGAAATCTCTTTTATTTTGAGTGATAATAGTTCTATAGCTGTGAATACCACACAAATAAATCAGAATTCATCGTTTAATATTGAAATTTACAATAGTGATTTTTTAATACATAATGCACCATTAAGTTCAGATTTTGGATTAAAGAAATTAGATGATAAAACTATTATTCTTGAAGGCTCGTTTGTAGGGGAAGAAACTAAAGAAATACAAGAGTTAAACAAACAAAAAGATGATGCAATAAGTAGGAAAATTGCTATCAATGGAGATATCAATACTCCAAACATTAAAAGTGAACTTGAAAAAACTGATGAAAGAACGAGCGATGCAGAAGCAGCTATCGAAAGAATAAGAACAAGTATTACTACTAGAGAAATACCCATTAGTATTAGTGAAATTAGCATTGATTCTACTTTATTAAGTGAGAAAAATACTTTTAATGTTGATGAGAGTCGTTTACAAGGGTTAAAGACTAAATTTGATGAACTTTATATTGCTATGAAATCATTTGAGTCTTTATCTGAGATAAGTTTTCCACAATTAAATGTGCTTCAAGAAGAAAGTTTTACAAAATTGTTTAAATTCGATATTGAAAAAGAAGCTGGTGAAGTGGGAGAGAAAGTTAAAAATCATATTTTAAAAGCTGGTCAAAAATTTATAGAAGATGGTATGAAACTTACAGATTCAGAAGAATTTGATGTTTGTCCTTTTTGTATGCAATCTATTGAAAATGGAATTTTAGATGGCTATGCCATATATTTTAATGATGCAATTGATAAATTTAATATTTTAACACAAACAACACTTTCAAAGCTTAATGATGATCTCAAAGTTCTTGAAGGTGAAAAGAATAGAATTCTAAATGATTTTGAACAATTTAGGCCTTTTGTTCCAGAAAATTTTGACCAAAGCAAAAATGATTTTCAAAGCAATCTGGATTTGTTAGATAAAGCATTAAAACAAATAATTAAACTAGTACAAGAAAAGCAAGGTATTAAAAACTTAGAAAGTTTTTTTAGTACGAAACAAAATTTTGTAGAGACTTATAAAAAATGTAATGAAGTATTAGAGATAACAAAAAATATTTTAGATAACAAAAGAGCTCAACAAAAACAGTTGAATTTTACCAAAGTTGAATTAAAAAAATTAAAAATCCTCAAAGCAAAAAAAGAGAGTTTTGAATTACAAAAAAAGAAATATGAGGTTTTAAAACAAAAAGAATCTTTAAGTTTTGAATTGAGTCAACTTGAAGATACTATAAAGAATACAGAAAAAAGTATTCAAGAATTGCAAGCTAAAAAAAGGCCTGACATTAAAGTCATAAAGGATTATTTGAAAGTTCTGAATTTATCAAAATATTCTGTTGACTCGGATTATCAAATAACTATAAGTCAAAAAATTGTTCAAAATGAGAATATACGAATAGTATTAAGTGAGGGAGAAAAAACGACTCTTGCATTTGCATATTTCTTGGCTAGGTTAAAATTATTTTATAATAAAGAATCTTTAAAAGACTTGATTGTTGTTATAGATGACCCGATATCAAGCCTTGATGAAAATAGAATTTATACGACTTCCTATTTAGTAGCTAAAATTAATCAAGAAATTGCAGGAGAGATTTTACAAAAGTCAGATGATAAAGCTCAAGTTTTTGTTTTTACGCATAGTCATGTGTTCATGACCAACATGATTAGAATATTAGGTAAGCATGCATCGTATCATCAATTATCTAGAAATAGTGATAAACTTATATTTGAGTCAAAAGACAAAGCGGCAGGGTATTTTGATACATTCTATATGCTTTTATTTAAGGAAATCATAAACTTTGCAGAAGATACAAATTTGAATGAAGATTATGATAAAGCATTAAACAATGGCAATAAAATACGGATTTTACTTGAAAGTTTTATAAAAACTAATTTCATAAGTCAATTTATTGAAAAAGAGTATAAGCAGCAAAGCTCATTCGCTGATGAAACTCTTGATAATATAATTAAAACTATATCTGATTCAAACAGCTCTCACAAATTTCAAAATGCTTACTTTTCTGAATCCGATTGTCAGATTATTGATAGCAGTGATCTGAAAATGAAACTTGATAGTGTGATTAAAGGGTTACACATGGACAGCCATGGGAGTATAGTAGATTTTTATTCTCAGCATAAAACATCTTTACAAGAAGTACAAAAGTTTGCAAAAATATCTATAAATGTAATGATGGCACTAAATCCAAATCAAGTATGCTTTTATATTGAAGCATCAAAAAAATAACAGTTAATTGAATTTTAAAAATCTATTTAACTAACAAATTTAAACTTGTATAATGAATCATAAAAATTAAGAAAAATATATACTTTTTTCTTAAAAAAAATATGGTTCAAAGCTATGCAATCTATAGAACAAAAGATTCTTTCAAAAATATATAGAAATGGAAGAGGGTATAGCTTCTCTTCAAATGACTTTATCAAAGATTATCCAAGAGAAAGTATTGATTGGTCTCTTTCTAATTTAACAAGAAGAGGAATAATTCGCCGTATAGCTAGAGGTTTGTATGACTATCCTAGATATAGTGAATTACTTAAACAAAATCTAAGCCCAGATATTGAAAAAGTTGCTCACGCAATAGCTCGTAAGTTTAATTGGGATATCGAAGTTAGTGGTGACACTGCACTAAATTTGCTTGGACTATCTACACAAGTTGTTGGTAAATATATTTATCTGACTAACGGAGCTAATCGTAGTTATAAAATACTTGATAATATAACGATTGAGTTTAAAAAATCAGCCTTAAAAAATATTGGTTTCAAGTACCGAGAAAGTATTTTGTTAGTGCAAGCTTTAAAGTCACTAGGTAAAGAGAATGTAGGTGATGAGATTATATCTAAACTACAAGATATTATAGATAAATCTATGTGTGACAAGATCTTAAAAGATACCAAAACTGCTACAAATTGGATTTATGAGATTATAAAAAAGGTTTGTGCATGCCATGGGGATATATTAAATGGATAAGATAGCACTTCTATCGGAGTCTCAGAGAGCAGAGCTTTTTAGTGAAACAGCAAGGTTAATGGATACTACAAATGCGATTGTAGAAAAGGATTTTTGGGTAGTTTGGGTTCTATCCAAGATCTTTAGCTGTGATGCTATCAATAAAAAACTAATGTTTAAAGGTGGTACGAGCTTATCAAAAGTTTTTAATCTTATTGGTAGATTTTCTGAAGATATAGATTTGATTTTAGATTGGCGAGAAGTTGTTGATAGTGATCCAAATGAGCCGAAATCATCTAAGACAAAACAAGATAAGTTTAATAAGCATGTCAATGAAAGTGCCAAAACCTATATTAAAGAAGAACTGTTGCCTATAGTATCTGAACTAATTTCTCCAATATGTAAATGTTATATTGGCGATGATCCTTTTAATATACATGTTAAATATCCAGCAGCTTTTAATGATAAATATCTAAGACCTGAAATTTTACTTGAGATTGGACCTTTAGCTTCTTGGTTACCTCATGGTAGTTATGAGATTAGTTCTTACGCTTATGATAAATTTTCACATATCTTTGATAAAGGTACATGCTCAGTAAATGCCATCTGTGCAGAACGAACATTCTGGGAGAAAGCTACTATTCTTCATCAAGAGGCAAATAGACCTGAAGATAAAAGCTTACCACCTAGATACTCAAGACACTATTATGATTTAGCTCTGTACACGATAAAAAATATTGAAAGGACTGATTAAAGCCTTATATATTCATTATTTGCGAAAGATGAAAAAGTACTTTAATCAGCTAAGAGGAAGTCTATCTGAAATATTCAATTGGCACAAGT
>NZ_VXKO01000021.1:0-40114 GCF_008711475.1 Francisella sp. SYW-2
TGGCTCCGGCCAGGTGAAAGTAGGTAATCGCCATCTTATTCAAATATCAAAGACTTATCGTGATAAGCAATACAAAAAGCCTCATAAATATATGGGGCTTTGTGTTTTTATAACTAACAAATTTAAAATCTATTATAGCTATATTAAACAGCAACTTTAATCTATAATCTTCTCATATTTATATTTATCACTTATATCTAACATGACTCTAGCAAAAATGTTTGTGCAAAAAAGAATTCCAACTATGGAATTATCTAAAGAGCAAAGAAAGAAAATTTGGCTAAATAAGTTTATTAAATCATATTTAGTCGTATTTATAGGCTATCTTAGTATGTATATGATTCGTAAGAATTTTAATATAGCTCAGAATGATATGATTCAAGATTATGGTCTTTCTTTTACTGATTTAGGATTGATTGGTTTAGGTTTTTCGATTACTTATGGTCTTGGTAAGACTGTGACAACTTATTACTTTGATGGTAAAAATACTAAGCAAGTATTGCCTTTTATGCTTATATTATCTGCTATATGTATGATAGGTTTTGGTCTAAGCTTAGGGAGTAGTACATATAGTATATTTCTTATGATTGCCTTTTATGCTATGAGTGGTTTTTTTCAAAGTCCTGGAGGCTCTTGTAGTTATTCTACTATTACTAAATGGACGCCTAGAAATAGAAGAGGATTTTTTTTGGGACTGTGGAATATGTCTCATAATATTGGTGGAGCATTAGCTGCGGCTGTAGCACTTTTTGGGGCACATGTAGTATTTGATGGCAATGTGGTTGGTATGTTTATATTTCCATCAGTTCTTTGCTTAATTATCGGTTTTATTGGATTGAGGGTTGGTAATGACTCTCCTGAATCATATGGCCTTGGACCTGTTGAAGAAATATTTGAAGAACCTATTAGTGAAGAAGATGCTTATGTTAAAAAAGTACAAATTTCAAAGTGGGAAATTTTTAAGAAATATGTGGTTTTTAATAAGATAATCTGGGTTTTGTGTTTTGCAAATGTCTTTCTATATGTAGTTAGAATTGGTGTGGATCAATGGTCACCTGTTTACGCTCATGAAGTTTTAGGTTTTACAAAAGAAACTTCGGCATGGAGTTACGCATTATTTGAATCAGGAGCTTTAACTGGGACATTATTATGGGGATTACTATCAGATCTTATTAATGGTAGACGTGGATTGACAGCTATTATTTGTCTTATAGCTACTATCATCTTAATTTTCTTATATCAGTCAGCCACTAATCAGTATGTATATTTAACGGTTATGTTTCTTTTAGGATTTTGTGTGTTTGGGCCACAGCTTCTTATAGGCGTAGCTGCTGTGGGATTTGTTCCAAAACAGGGGATTGCAGTAGCAGATGGTATAAAAGGTACTTTTGCTTACTTGCTAGGCGATAGTTTTGCTAAACTTGGCTTGGGTATGATTGCTGATAAAAAAATTAGTCTATTTGGATTTGATGGTTGGTATGGAACTTTTATAGCATTATATTTAGCTGCGATTGTATGTTTCGTGCTAATGATGTTTGTAGCTATTGCAGAAGAGAAAAAAATTAAAAGAAATAAAGAGTATTATTCTAAGGTATAACCAAATAGAGATCTAGAATATACCATTATTATTTTTAGCTTCTTTTGGAATAGGTTCCATAAGCTCCCAATGTTCGATAATCTTTCCATCTTTTACTCTAAATGTGTTAATTGCAGCTGTTCCTAAATCATTTTTTGATGAGTAAAAAATATTTTCTAATATTACATAATCATTACAAGCAAATATTTTTCTTGTCTCAACCCGTGTAAATACTTTTTTATCACCAAGTCCGTTAAGATAGGTAATTAAACCATCTGGTCCATCCTCTGCTGAAGGGTAATGTTGAATGTATGTTTTTCCTAAATATTTAGAAACTTCATCTACATTACCTTTATTAAATATTACATTTAATACAGCATTCTCAAAATCAATTACAGTGTTAACATTTTTTTCATTATATTTACATTTGATAATATTAGATTTAGGTATTATTTCTGGTACGGGATTATCTTGTTTATCTGCTAATAATATTGTAGGCATTAGAGTGGCTAAAATTCCTAATGAGATATACTTCCTCATACAACTCTCCATATTTATTAAAGGGTTAGATCTTTTATTTGTTGCTCAACTTGTTTTAAAGATTTTTCTCGTATTTCAGCATTTAAATCAACTCCTTCAGCACAGATCACAGTTATGTCATTTATACCAATAAAATTAAGAATTGTTTTTAAATAGTTTTCTTGGAAATCTAAAGGTTTTGCAGCTCCTTCACTATAGATATTTCCTTTACTAAGAACAAGGATAGCTTTTTTATTTTTTACTAAGCCTTCAGGTCCATTCTGTGTATATAAGAATGTTTTTCTTGCAATCATTATATTATCAATCCAAGATTTTAGTGTCGAAGGGATACTAAAGTTATACATAGGCGATTCAATAACAATAATATCATTTTCAAAAAGCTCTTCTATAAGCTTGTTTGAGGTAGCAAGTCTATCTTGATTATTATTTGCCATGGCATTAATAAAGTCTGGATTTATATGTTCTACAGAATTATCTACAAGATCTCTCTCTAAAACTTTCACCTTGTCACTGCTTTTTAAATGGCTAATTAAATCATCACCAATTTTTCTTGAAACCGAATTTTCTTCTTTAATACTTGATCTAATATGTAGTACTTTTTTCATTTCATTTCCATGCCTGAGGTTAAAAAAAATATATACTTATAATTATCACTGTATTTACCGAATAAAACAAGAATGCACAACTATGATAGCTACTAACAAAAATGTAACTGAAGATGGATATTCTAAAGATTCTTGTAAACCTTTTAGAGAAATCTTAGGTTTAATAGGTGATAAATGGAGTATTATATTAATATCAATACTTGAAGATGGCACTAAAAGATATAGTCAGATTCAGAGAGACCTTAGAGAAATATCCCCAAGAATATTATCGCTAAAGCTTAGAGAACTAGAGAGGTGTGGATTAGTATTTCGCGAGGTTGAACCTACCGTTCCACCTAGTGTCTTTTATTCCCTTACAGATCTTGGAAAATCTTTACTAATTCATACGAAAAATATAATACGTTGGGTAGAAGAAAATCAAAATAAGATTGAGCAAGCTAATGTGGACTTTAACAAATTAAATTCAAAGTAATTGTAAGCAAGTAACTAATTTTTATAAAATTTTTATACCTTTGCTAAAGTTCATAATAGAATCTTTATATCACTTGAAATTATAATCTATCTCCTAAAAATATATGTTTAAAGAGGTTGATATGATTATTGTTTCAGGAATTACAATGATAAGTTTGGCGATATATATGACAGCTACGCTTATATATCCAGAGAAATTTTAACTTATAGGAGAGTATAGCTATGAGTTATAATTTTATTTTGTTTGTGGTTTTTATATTTACATTAGTGATTATTACTAAACCACTAGGAACTTATATATTTAAAGTATTTAATAATGAGAGAACATGGCTTGATTGGTTTGCAAAGCCTTTCCAAAGAGTATATCTATTAATACTTGGCGAGAGCTCAAAAAAAGAACAATCAGCGAAAAGTTATTTTTTTAGTTTACTAAGCTTTTCGATTATGGCGTTTATCTTTGTTTTTATGGTATTACTTTTGCAGGGTCTACTACCTTTTAATCCACAAGAAATTAAGGGAATGGGATTTTCTCAAGCATTTAATACCGCTGTGAGTTTTGTTACGAACACTAATTGGCAGAGCTATAGTGGTGAGACAGGTGTTAGCTATTTCTCACAGATGCTTGCGCTTGCTGTACAAAACTTTGTTTCAGCAGCAGTTGGGTTATGTGTTGCAATAGTGTTGATAAGGTCTGTAGCAAGGCATGAGGCTAATAAAGTTGGTAACTTTTGGAATGATTTGGGTAAAGCTATATTTTGGATTTTACTGCCAATATCTATCATAATCGCTATTGCATATATATTCGAAGGTGTGCCACAAAACATTATGGCATATTTACATGTACATACTTTAGCTGGTAGTGATCAAATCATTGCTCAGGGACCTATAGCATCACAAGAAGCTATTAAGTCTTTAGGTACAAATGGCGGAGGTTTCTTTAATGCAAACTCTGCTCATCCTTATGAGAATCCAACTATAATTACAAACTATATTCAGATGGTTTCAATATTTGCTATAGCTGCGGCATTAACTTATACCTTTGGTAAGTGGGTTGGCAACACCAAGCAAGGTTGGATGATATTTGCAGTAATGTTAGTACTATTTGTGATATCTCTAATAGTTATGACAATATCAGAGCTTCATGGCTTAGATTTTTTACATAGCAAAAATATCCAAGATATCTATGGGCAAGTTGGTCATTTATCAAATATGGAAGGTAAAGAGACTCGCTTTGGGATATTTAACTCAACTTTATATAATACTGTTTCAACGTCTGCTTCAGATGGCGGTGTAAATAGTGTTATGGATAGTTATTCTGCTATAGGTGGAATGATGGCGATGCTGAATATGGCTATTGGTGAAGTTATCTTTGGTGGTATTGGTGCTGGATTTTATGGCTTCTTTATGTTCTTGATGTTAGCTGTATTTATCGGATCATTGATGATAGGTAGAGCACCAAGCTTTTTGGGTAAGCGTATCGAAGCTAATGATATGAAATGGACAATGTTTGCTCTACTTATATCACCATGTTGTGTATTAGCATTTACAGGTTTGGCAGCCGTTATTCCAAGTGTGCATCAAGCATTAACTAATAGTGGTGCGCATGGTTTTTCAGAGATACTTTATGCTTATATCTCAGGATCTAATAATAATGGTAGTGCTTTTGCAGGTTTAGCAGCAAATACTAGCTATCTGAATATTACAATAGCATTGAGTATGCTTATTGGACGTTTTGGAGTAATATTTGCTGTAATGATGCTAGCAGGATCATTAGTTAAGAAAAAACGTAGTTCACAAATGAGTGAAATAAGCTCACTTGATACAACTAGTTTTATTTTCTCGGTCTTAGTGTTTTTCACAATAGTGCTAATAGGCGGTCTAACTATATTCCCAGCTTTAAGCTTAGGACCAATATTAGATCAACTAAATTTAAATTTCTAATCGGTGATAGTTATGAGTACAAAAAAATCTCCTAATTTATTGTCAAAAGAACTTGTAGTTCCAGCTATAAAGAAGTCTTTTACAAAATGTGATCCTCGTCAAATGATCAAAAATCCAGTAATGTTCTGTGTTGAAGTTGTGACTATTTTGTGTACACTGTATCTAGTTTCAGAAATTGTACATAAACAAGATATTGGCTTTACATTACAAGTTGTAATATGGTTATGGTTTACAATATTATTTGCAAACTTTGCTGAAGGTATTGCTGAAGGAAGAGGTAAAGCTCAAGCTGATACTCTAAAAGCTGCAAAATCTAAGCTTTTTGCATTAAGAGTTGAAAGTAATGGTAATGTCACAAAAGTAGATGCAAAGAGTTTAAAGATTGGTGATACTGTTATTGTTGAAGCAAATACTTTAATTCCTTGTGATGGTGATGTTATTGAAGGTATGGCAACAATTGATGAATCTGCTATTACTGGTGAATCTGAACCTGTTGTTAAAGAAGCCGGCTCTGATAATTCTGCTGTGACTACTGGTACAAAAGTTCTTTCAGATGCTATTAAAGTAAGAGTTACATCTAATCCTGGTGAGAGCTTCTTGGATAAAATGATAGAACTTGTTGAGGGAGCAAAGCGTCTTAAATCTCCAAATGAGATTGCCTTAACTATTCTATTGTCAGGATTAACACTAATCTTTATATTTGCGATTTGCTCTTTATATGGCATGGCAATGTATAGTAATACAGTTTTATCAGCTGTTGTTTTGATTGCTCTTTTTGTGACATTGATACCAACTACAATAGCAGGCCTACTATCAGCTATCGGTATATCTGGTATGGATAGACTTCTAAAGTTTAATGTTGTGGCGTTATCTGGGCGAGCTGTTGAGTCTTCTGGGAATATTGATTTATTACTCTTAGATAAAACAGGTACGATAACTCTAGGCAATCGCTTTGCTACGGATTTTATTGCTTTAGGAGCAACATCTCCAGATGAATTAGCGCATGCTGCTTGGTTAAGTTCTCTTGTTGATGAAACACCAGAAGGTAAATCTATAGTTAAGTTAGCAGAACAGCGTTTTGGGTTTAAACAATCCTCTGTAGATATATCTGAAGCTGAAATCATACCTTTCTCAGCATATACAAGAATGAGTGGCATAAATTACCAAAGTCTTGAAGTAAGAAAAGGGGCAATTTCATCAATAGAAAATTATCTTAAAGATAAGCTTGATAAAGGCCTTCTAAAAATGTTTAGAAAAGTAACAGAGCAGATATCAGAGCAAGGAGGGACTCCTCTAGCAGTGGCTCATAAAGATAAGCTTTTGGGTGTAATTCATCTTAAAGATGTTATAAAGCCACATATTAAAGAGCGCTTCGAAGAGCTACGTAAAATGGGTGTGCAAACTGTTATGATAACAGGAGATAACCCACTAACAGCCGCTGCGATAGCTGCAGAGGCGGGTGTTGATGATTTCGTTGCTCAAGCATCTCCTCAGGATAAACTAGATTTTATAATCAAAGCACAAAAAGACGGCAAAACAGTTGCAATGTGTGGAGATGGTACCAATGATGCGCCGGCTCTTGCACAGGCGGACGTTGGTATCGCTATGGCAACAGGGACGTCTGCAGCTAGAGAAGCTGGTAATATGGTTGATCTAGATTCAGATCCTAAGAAGATAATTGAAATAGTTAAAATTGGTAAACAAATACTTGTAACTAGAGGAGCATTGACAACATTTAGTATAACTAATGATATTGCTAAGTATTTTGTGGTGATTCCAGCACTATTTGTGACAGCATTTCCTAGTCTTGGTGCGCTTAATTTTATGGGGTTACATTCTTCAACAAGTGCAATACTTTCAGCAGTTATATTTAATGCTCTAATCATTATCTTTCTGATACCTATGGCATTGGTGGGCGTGAAGAATGTTGTAGCATCATCACAAACCTTATTACGAAGAAATCTTCTATATTATGGTTTAGGTGGTGTGATAGTACCTTTTATAGCTATTAAGCTGATAGATATGCTTATAACAGCTATGCATATAGTTTAAGCAAGGAGTTAATCTTATGAAAAACTTATTTAAATCTTTTATGGCGATGTTTTTCCTTACCATTGTGCTTGGTTTAGTTTATCCATTTTTTATAATGGCAATTGGATATGGTGTCGCACATAATCAAGCTACAGGATCACAAGTTTATTATAATGGCAATGTAGTTGGTTCAGAGTTGATTGGACAAACTATGCCAGATAATCTGTTCCAGTCTAGACCATCAGCATATAATCCATTAGCTACGGGTGGTACTAATTATGCAGTTAATAATCAGACACAGTTACAAGATGTTGAAAATAGAATTAAAGACTTACAAGCTAAGTATGGTGTTAAGCCTATTCCAGAAGATTTAGTTTTTGCATCTGGTAGTGGAGTTGATCCAGAGATAAGTCTACAAGCTGCGCTATATCAATCAGCATATATAGCTCAAAAGAATAACCTCTCTATAGATCAGGTTAATAAACTTATCAAAGAGAATACTGAGGAGCATCTATTTAATGTGGCTACTGTAAATGTTTTACCATTAAATATAGCTCTTTTACAACTGATAGGTAAAAATTCTCAAGGTATATCTAGTCTGATATAATTATATTCTGTGAATATTCTCAACAACTTTAATAGCATTGCTTAAGGCCTCTATGGATAATCAGCAAAAAGTAGATGCACTACTAAATTTAGCAAATAAAACTCAAGAATCTAAGAAAGGTAAGCTAAAGATTTTTTTAGGTTATGCCCCTGGTGTTGGTAAAAGCTATGCGATGCTTAATAATGCTAGAGCTCTACAAAAAGATAATAAAGATGTGGTAGTTGGGCTTCTTGTTAGTCATGGTAGAGCTGATACGCAAGCGCTATTAGAGGGATTAGAGGTAATGCCACTTAAAAAAGTGACATATAGGGGTAAGGTGTTTGAAGAGCTTGATATAGATGCAATAAAAGCAAGAAAGCCAGATATAGTAATAATCGATGAATTACCACATTCAAATTTGCCGACATCGCGAAATAAAAAAAGATATATTGATATTGAAGAGCTTCTTGACGAAGGCATTTCTGTTTATACTGCGATAAATATTCAGCATATTGCTAGCTTATCTTATGAAGTTACTCAATTAACACAGGCTAATGTGAATGAAATTGTTCCTAATGATTTTATTCAGTCTGCAGATGAGCTTGTTGTTGTAGATGTTAGCCCAGAAGAGCTTATCAAGAGATTAAAACAAGGTAAAGTTTATAAAAGTGATGCAATAAATAGAGCGTTAGAAAGATACTTTCAATATACGAACTTAACTATATTGAGAGACTATACATTTAGGATGGCAGCAAACCATGTTGGTCAAGATATTCAACAATATAGAAAGTTGTATCAAAATGGCAGTGCGATACCTACATCACCATACGTATTAGTTTGTTGTGGTTATGATGAAGCAACCCCTAGTTTACTGCGTAAAGGTAAACTTTTAGCTACAACATTAAATGCTCGATTAATAGCTATATTTGTCCAAAAACCAAATAAAGTTACAAAGACTAGATTAAACTTTGCCGTTATCAGACGCTATAAGATGTTAGCAAATAGTTTAGGTTATAATATTGAGCATATTCTTGGGGATAGGATTTCTGATACGATACTAGAATATGCAAAGTCTATAGGCGCTACTGATTTAGTTATAGCCAAGTCAATACGCCCTAAGTGGAAAGATAGGTTTTTTGGATCTCTTGTCTATGATGTTGTTCGTAATAACAATACGGGAATGCAAATCCATATTGTTTCAATAAACAAAAAAGAATGTAAGGCTGAAGAGCCACAGCCACATAATAAGGCAAACATAAAAGAGTTAGTTCTAGATACTATAAGGTCGGTCTCGATAACTGCAATATCGGGAATATTTATATTTTTTAGTTTGAATATGGCTGGACTAGTATCACAGACTCTCTGTTTCTTGTTAGTTCTTGCCGCTTCTGCATATAGGTATGGCTTGATACCATCTATATTATCCTCTCTAGTGGGACTGTTCTTATATATGTATTTATACCTGGAACCTAACTTTGTATTTCATATATCTAGCTTAGCGGGAATAATTACATTTGCTTTGTTTATGGCTATCGTTATCTTTTCTAGTCATGTGATTCTACGTACAAAAAGAGCATTCAATCTTCTCCAAGAGCGAGAAAATAATATTTCTGTATTATATCGATTTACAAAGATATTTAATGAGAAAAGTTTAGATAAAGATTTACGTCCAATATTTTTAAATGCTTTGGAAGAATATTTTAAGTGTGATTTTGTATTTTTAAGTGTTTCAAATGGTGAATTAGAATCTTCAGCATTTCCACAACATCCAAATTTTAACCAAAAAGAGTTAGCAGCAGCAAAGTGGAGTTTTAAGTATAAAGATAGTTGCGGTAAAGGGACTAATACTTTTGCGGGATTGGACTGGGCAGTTGAGCCACTAGTTATAGAGAGTAGAGTTCTCGGTGTAATAGCTGTTTATCTAAGCTCAGAAGAAGCTGTAGAGAGGATAGTCACAGATAGTGTAATTTTAAGTAGCATGCTATCTCATATATCGCACTTACTACTTAAAAGAAATCTTGAAAGGCAAGAGAAAAAGTCTCTAGTTCTAGATGAGCAGAGAAGACTACAAAAATCGATGCTATCTTCTGTTTCTCATGACCTAAAGACTCCTCTAGCGTCTATAATGGGAGCCTTAAGTAGTGTTAAATCATTTAAAGAATCTTTTACTCAAGAGCAACAAGATGAAATGATTGACTTAGCTTTGACAGAGTCTAAAAGATTAGATAACTATATAGATAATATAATCCAGATGTTAAAAGTCGACTCAGGAAAACTCTCTTTGAGTATAAGAGATGTTGATAGTAATGATTTCCTTGTAGAAATTGAACAGGTTTGTAAAAGAGTTTATAGCAAGCAGAAATTCAAATTTATAGTCCCACGTGAATCATTTAAAATACAGTTGGATCCTATCCTATTCCAGCAGGTTATTCTTAATTTGGTTGATAATGCGGTTAAATTTACAGCTGATTTTGATAAAGAAGTAATGGTTTCTCTTGTAAGAAAGGGTAACGAAGCTTGTCTTTTTGAAGTAAAAGATCAAGGTATTGGCTTGAAAGAGACTGATATGGAGAAGATATTTACAATTTTTCATAGAATCGAAAAAAGAGACAGCTATACCCATGGTAACGGTTTAGGTTTGGCTATATGTAAAGGGATTGTTACTGCACATAATGGTAAAATACGTGTTTATAGTGATGGCGAGGGTAAAGGAAGTGTTTTTAAAGTTACATTGCCTTTGCAATCAAAATTAGACAATAAGAAAAGATAGATGCTTTAGAAATGATAAAAAAAATACTAATAGTAGAAGATGAACCTCAAATTAAGAAGCTTTTAGAAAAAACTTTTTTGGTACTAGGGTATGATGTTGAGAGTGCACCAACAGCTTCAATAGCGACTAGCTTGCTAGGACAATATCATCCTGATGTTGTAATTCTTGATCTTGGACTTCCTGATCAAGATGGTCAAGATTGGCTTGAGGCTGTAAGAGTTAGTAGTGACGTACCTATTATTGTAGTCTCAGCAAGAAATGATACAGAAGAGGTTGTCAAAGCTTTAGAAAATGGTGCGAATGATTACGTTAAAAAGCCTTTTGATATGCCTGAGCTGATTGCTCGAGTTAGAAGACAGTTGATTGCTGTTATTAAAAAAGATCTTGAAATAGCTAATGTATATAGCTTTGATAATCTCATAGTCGACTTAAATGATCATAAGGTTATTTTGGATAATCAAGAAATTCACTTATCAAAAAAAGAATTTTCGATTTTGAGCTATTTAGTTAAACATTCAGGTAAGTTGGTAATGCAGAATACTCTTTTGCATGAGGTTTGGGGAGATTGCTATGGAGATGGTGCTCAGTATCTAAGAGTGTATATTGGACAGTTAAGAAAGAAGCTTTCTGCCTGTAAAAAGCAACCATTAATTATTACAGAGAATGCCATAGGTTATCGCTTTATACCAGCTGACTAGAAAGTATACTTATAGTTTATAAGCTCATCTTTTTTTGGTCCAGATATTTTCCATACTATACTAATCTCACTCTCTAAATTGTAAAGTTGGGCTGAATATAAATCATCAACACATACATGAGCCTGCTCACTTTGCCATAAGTTATCATCTATACGTATTAAATCAAAGAGTTTGACAAGATTGTTATAACCAAATCGAGCATGAGATAAGCTTATACGCTGTGAATTTATCTTTTGCCAGATATATTCGTTAGAAATATTTATAGGTTTGTTTGAGCTATCAAGTATAAAATAACCTTCTTCTTTGAAATATATACAATTATCTTTTTGTTGAGTTATGACAGTACCATATCCATCTCCATTCCAGCCTGTTTGAGAGTTTTGGCCACTCTTAGATTCATACTTAAAGTGCCTTATATTAAGTAGCTTAGATAATAGTTCCATAGTATTAGTAAATTTGGTTTTTATGAATATAGATTATAATGAAAAAATGTTTGGATAAGTCAGCATTATTTGCTTAGTTGTTAAAATAGAGTTATTATTTTAGCGCTTAATAAGAAATTATAATAAACCTTATGAACTCCAGATCTATCGGCTCAGTTTTTTTGATAATAGGTACTACTATTGGAGCAGGAATGCTATCTTTGCCTTTGATAGTTGCTTCATGTGGCTTTACCATGGCTGTAATTCTCTTAATACTTTCTTGGAGTGTGATGTACACAACTGCTCTTAAGCTTTTGAGAGTTTGTGCCGAGTATCCGTTAGGGGTTAATTTCACAACAATGATGCAAGCTCGAGTGTCTAAGGGATATCTAATATTTTTTAGTATTATCTATTTGTTACTACTTTATTCACTTATGTCTGCATATACTACACAGGGCTCATCACTAGTTGCCACACTTGGAGGTGTTGGTGACTCTTCTAAGACATCAGTAGCGATAGCAGCCATTATTTTTACACTAATTTTTGGTGCATTAATGTTCAGCTACAGAGTCAGTGATTATGCTAATAGATTGTTTGTGATGCTTAAATTTCTGTTTTTTGCGGTTGCTATAGTGATTATGCTGTTTTATATCAATACAAGTTATTTGGAGAGAGCACCTCTTAGCTTTTCAGCATTTATTTTTGCGTGGCCGACATTATTACCATCTTTTGGTTTTCATAATATAATTCCAGTTATTTATGAGTATCAAAAAGGAGATGTTAAAAGTTTAAAAAAAAGCATACTTATCGGTAGCTTATGTGTTTTAGTCATATATATAATATGGATTCTTTTAGCTTTAGCCCTTATTCCTCAGCAAGGTTTACACAGCTATCAAATATTATTTAGCTCTGGTAATAATACACCTATGGGTCTTGCTTCAGAGATTAGACAAGTCTCAAAGTCTGCTTCCTTAGAGGTTGGATTAAATGTATTTATGCACATAGCAATTATTACGTCTTTTATTGGAGTAGGGATTTCTTTACTACATTATATTCGTGATTTATTCTCTCGTTATAATAAGCAGATTGGTAATATTGTATTAGGCTTAATCTGTTTTATACCGCCTTTAATATTTACAGTTTTTTATCCCAGAGGTTTTATACTCGCTTTACAGTATGCAGCAATATTTGCTGTGATAATATTCGTGTACACGCCTTCATTTTTAAGTAGAAGAGCAGACCTTAAAGTATATTATTCAAATATTTATGTGATTGCGATGGGAAGCATTGTAATACTTTTTGAAATTTTCAACTTATGCTTTGATATTAATCCATTTACTGGTTTCTAAATAGTCGATGATAATTTAGGCTAGAACATATATAATGTATGATAAGCATTTTTTTAAGTATAAGATTATAGAGTTATGAGATTTGTAGATGAAGTCGTTATTAAGCTTCAAGCCGGTAAGGGTGGTAATGGTTGTGTGAGCTTCCGTAGAGAAAAATATGTTCCTCGTGGTGGACCAGATGGTGGTGATGGTGGTCATGGTGGTAGCATATATCTCAAGGCAGATGAGAATGTGAACACTCTGATTGATTATCGTTACAAAAGAGAATACTACGCTGAAAATGGACGTCCTGGCGAAGGTCGTAATTGCTATGGTAAAGCCGGAGAAGATTTATATCTTGTAGTGCCGGTTGGTACTAGCGTATTTGATGCTGAAACCAATAAAAAAATTGGTGAAGTTCTAAATAATGGTGAAATCTTCAAGCTAGTTTCTGGGGGTAAAAGAGGGATAGGTAATACGCACTTCAAGAGTAGTACAAATCAAGCTCCAAGAAAGTTCACCTTAGGAGAGGAAGGCGAATATAAAGAAGTTCGCCTAGAGTTAAATTTATTGGCAGATATTGCATTGCTAGGATTGCCAAATGCTGGAAAATCAACACTTATTCGTTCTGTATCTGAAGCTACGCCAAAAGTTGCAGACTATCCATTTACAACAATGTATCCACACTTAGGAGTAGTCAAGGTTGGTGTAGATAGTTTTGTGATGGCGGATATCCCAGGAGTTATTGAGGGTGCCGCTGAAGGCGCTGGACTTGGTCTTAGATTTTTGAAGCACTTAACTCGAGCAAGATGCGTGTTGCATGTTGTAGATATTTGTCCATTTAACGAGTCTGATCCTGTAGAGAACTATTTTGCAGTTGAGAAAGAGCTTAAAAAATATAGTGAAGAACTATATGATAAGCCTAGATTTTTAGTTATTAATAAGATTGATTTGCTTGCTGATGAGGTAGAAGAAAGGTGCCAAGAATTTGTCAAACAGATAGGTTATGAAGGTAATTATTACACGATATCAGCAGCTATGAAAAAAGGAACACAAGAGTTAGCGAAAAAGCTTAATGAGTTTTTACAAAAACAAGAATAGGCTGTAGATGAAAATAAAGAATCTTATATTTGGCTCACCAATTCCTAATGCAAAGCAACAGGATCAAAAAATTGGCTTATTTGCTGGGTTTGCAATATTATCATCAAATGCATTATCTTCAGTCTCTTATGCCACTGGAGAGGTATTTATAGTTTTAGCCACGGCAGGTGCTGCGGCTGTTTCACAGTACTCTATTGGAGTATCTGTGATGGTTATATTATTAATGTTACTGATGGGTTTTTCTTATGCTCAAGTCATAAAAGCTCATCCAGAGGGTGGTGGGTCTTACTCAATAGTAAAAGCACACTTTAGTGAAAAATTAGTTTTATTGACCTCAGCATCATTGATTATTGATTATATACTTACTGTAGCAGTATCAGTATCAACAGCTGCGGTAGCAATTAGCTCAGCATTCCCAGCCTTAGAAAATTATAGCACTAAGTTAGCATTATTTTTCTTGGTTTTTTTGATGATTATGAATCTAAGAGGGGTAAAGTCTACAGCTAAAATATTTGTATGGCCAACATATATGTTTATTGTCTCAATAATTGTGATGATAATAGTGGGTATATATCAATATAATCAAGGCACTTTAGAGACATTTGCTTACCAACAAGATTATCTTAATCAAATGCAAGCATCGATGGGTGTTTTAACAATAACTCTTGTTCTTCGAGCTTTTTCTTCAGGAAGTGCTGCTTTGACTGGTATAGAGTCCTATGCTAATGGAGTCGCTGCTTATAAATCTCCAGGACTATCTAAGGCTATTACTGGCCTATTATTAATGGTTTTTTTGTCTATAGTGATGTTCGCAGGAGTTACTTTTATTGCTGCAAAAACTGAGATACTTCCTAACTTCTCTGAAAGCGTATTATCTCAAGTAGCTCATCAAGTATTAGGGAATGGCTTTTTTTATTATTTTTTACAAGCATCAACATGCTTGATTTTGCTTATGGCTGCTAATACATGTTTCACAGGTTTTCCTATTCTTGCTGCAATCATGAGTAAAGATAATTATCTGCCTGAGCAGCTTCAGCGTTTAGGCGATAGATTTGCTTTTAGAAATGGTATTCTTATTTTGACAATTCTGTCAGCTATTTTAGTTATTATTTTTGATGCTAAGGTTAGTAGGCTAATACCTTTGTATGCATTTGGCGTTTTTATCGCATTCACTCTTTGTCAAGCTGGCTTGGTTAAATATTGGTATAAGAATAAACGTACTTACAAGAGCTGGGGTATTAGAGCGTTCGTTAATGCTTTTGGTTGTGTGGCAACTTTTGTTGTCTTAATCACTATTATTGAAAGTAAGTTTTTCGAAGGTGTTTGGATAGTAATAATTGCTATATTGATAATAATGTATGGCTTGTATTCAATCAAAATGCATTATATCAAAAGAGAGCATAGCTTAGCGCAGAGTGTTGATGAGGCCATAGTCAATGCTTGTATACATGAGAGCTTAAAGCCAAAGATAGTTATATTAGTATCTCGTATTCACCGGGGTACAATAGATGCGTTGACATTGGCGAGAAATATCTCTGATGATATAACACCAGTATTTGTTTCAGCAAATGAGAAGAAAATTGAAAAAATAAAAACAGAGTGGAAAAATCTTGCTTTTAAAGAAAAGCTCTTGGTTATGCGTCCAGTTTATAATTCGTTTATCACACCTGTACTGCAGATTTTACACAAGAATGATTTAAGAGACCCTGAGAAAGGATATTCTGTGGTAATAATTCCTGAGGTTGTAAATACAAAGTGGTGGCACTTTTTATTACATAACCAAAATTCGCGAATGGTTAAACTGGCTATTGCTGCAATGGATAAAAAAGATAATAAGACAGCTACTAGAGTGGTTATCTCTGTACCGTATAAGGCAGAGTAGCTGATGTTGAGATTTTTTGGAAATTTTTGGCATATATCTGATTTTTTCTGGAAAAGTAAGTACGGTAAAATAGCTCTGGCAATAATAGCTTTGCTGTTGGCTCTTGAGGGCTTGGGGGTTGCTCTAAGTGTTTACTTAAACTCGTGGAATGTTGGATTTTATAACTCAATTCAAGAATATAATAAAGCATTGCTGATACATCAATTAATCATCTTTATAGTCTTGATATCATTGATGATGTTTAACTTCTTTATATCATATTTAGTTAAGCAGTTTTTTGTTATTTTTATCCGTAAACCAATGACTGATTTTTATACTAAAAATTGGCTATACTCGCGATCGTACTATAGAAGTAAACAAGTAGATAATCCAGAAGAAAGGATTGATGAAGATGTCACAAGATTTATTACCGATTCACAATCATTATTTTTAGGAATTACGAGAAGTATTTTTAGTTTTTTCTCTTTTGCTGTAGTTTTGTGGGGGCTGTCAGGAGACTATACTTTCAATATTTTAGGTGTAAATATTACCATCTATGGCTATCTTTTTTGGGTGGCTTTTTTATTAGGTCTTTTGAATATAATCGTAGTATTTTGGGTTGGTAGACCCTTGAAAAAACTGGTGTATCAAAAGCAGAAGTTACAAGCTAACTTCAGATATCACTTATCTACCATCAGAAACAATAGGCTTTCAGTTAGAGACTATAACGCTGAAAGATATGAATATGCTCGTTCTAGAAGGAATTTCAAAGCAATTGTAACTAACTTCTATAGTTTAATGTTCCGTAATGCAAAAATAGATGTTGTAAATACGCTATTTAGTCAAGTCTATGCGATTATCGGTACAATCTTATCATTGCCTAGATATTTTGCAAAACAGATAAGTTTTGGTCAGATGATGCAGGTAAACTCAGCAGTAATGCAAGTTATATTCCCTATGGTTTATCTTACATATGTGTATGAGACATTAGCTAGTCTAAGGGCTAGTATGTCACGGCTTACTGAGTTAAAGAATGAAATTTCATCAGAAAAACTGAGTGATGATGAAACAGATTTACTAAACTGTGAAGAAAGTATTTTAGAGGTAAATAGTTTTTCGTTACAGAAATCACAAGACTCGCCATTTTTGTTAGATAATATATGTTTCAGGCTAAAGAACCATGAAAGGTTGCTTATAAGCGGACATTCTGGGATTGGAAAAAGTACTTTGTTAAGAGCGATTGCTGGGGTAGGATGTGGTAGTCATGAGGGAGATATTATCTTTGCTAGGAAGTGTCTCAAGATTTGTTTACTACCTCAGAAGCCTTACTATCCTGAAGATGACTTTAAGAGAGCTGTTTTTTATCCAATACAAACAGGTTTACCATCAGATGATAGATTTATTGAGATTCTAGAATTATTAAATGTTGGTTACCTGACCAAATATATAAATACAATAAATGATTGGCGAAATTTTCTATCGTCTGGTGAACAACAAAAGCTCAATTTCTGTAGGATTTTTGTTAAGGAGTATGATTTATTGTTACTTGATGAGGCAACTTCGAACATTGATGCGAACTCTGAAAGAAAAATATATGAAATTCTACAAGAAAAGGGCTTTGCATATATTTCAACAAGTCATAGTGAGAGAGTAAGAGAGTATCATAATAATTTTTTAGATTTTTCTAATGATTGATTAATAGATGAACAATAATACTAGCAAAATATCCTAAGGCGATAACCCAAGTCCATTTGAGGTGTCCCATGAAGGTATATTTACCTTTGGATTTACCCATCACAGCAACACCAGCTGCTGAACCTATAGCTAGTAAGCTACCACCAACTCCTGCAGTCAGAGTTATTAATAGCCACTGGGCATGCTCCATTGTTGGATTCATACTAAGTACTGCAAACATAACAGGTATGTTATCAATGATTGCTGAAAGTATACCAATGATGGTGTTGGCTTGAGTGTGAGCAGAGAATATGCTTGGAGCAATTGACTGCATGTCTGTGTAAATATATTGGGAAGCAAGGCCAAGATAACCTAAAGCGGCTAGTCCCTGTACAGAAACTAATATTCCATAGAAAAATAATAATGTATCCCATTCAGCTTCCTTGACCTTATCAAAGATGTCAAAAGCATGGGGAGGCATTTTGTGTTTCTTTGGATTCCTATTTTCATAAGCAATTTTCAATCCATAGATATAGTTATATATCATTACATACCCAAAACCTGTCATCATTCCTAGAGATGGTGGTAAGTGAAGTAAATGCTCAAATGATACAGCTGTAGCGATCGTTAAGATAAATAGTAAAATAACGGGAATGGCACCTCGCTTTAGCTCTACCTTTTCTTCTATTATCGATTGAGATTCCATTTTTGGCACAAAGAAGCTCATGATAATGGCAGGTACAAGGAAGTTTACTAATGATGGAATAAAGATTGCGAAAAACTCAGTGAATTTAACAATGCCTGTTTGCCATACCATAAGTGTTGTAATATCACCAAATGGCGAGAATGCACCTCCAGCATTTGCTGCAACAACTACATTCACACATGCCATTGTTATAAATTTTTTATTGTCTTTGCCAATAGATATCACAACAGTGCTCATTACTAGTGCTGTTGTTAGGTTATCAGCAACTGCTGATAAGAAAAAAGATATAATACCTGTAAGCCAAAATGTAGCAAGATATCCGAAACCAGCTCTTAGTAGTGTGCTTTTTAGCTTGGCAAAGACATTGCGATCCTCCATTAGGTTAATATATGCCATTGCAACTAATAAGAATAATAAGAGCTCACCATACTCGGTCATAATATGGTCAAAGTTTGAGTGAACAATATTGTTCGCTCCAAGTGACTTTCCAACTATTGCAACAAGTATCCAAATAATACCTGCCGCGAGGATTACAGGTTTGGACTTATTGAGTTTTGTGAAATCTTCTGTCATAACGAATAAGTAAGCAATTACAAAAACCACAACTGCGGCTATAGCTAGTGGCTGATCAATAGCATGAACACTCACAGCACTCAGAGACTCTGTCCCTTGAGCAAATGACAAAATAGGTAAGATACTCATAAGTATTATGAGTGAGAGTTTTTTACACATCATATCTAAACAAAAATTATTGATGGCGCTATTATAACATTGTCAGCTAGAGAGTTAAGAATAAAACATACTTTTACTTTCAGGAGCACTACTATACTAAATGAGTAACATATTTATATTATTCTGATATAATAACCCGCTACTTACAAATAAAATACAAGGGGTGTTTCTATGTGGAAATATTCTCCAATAAAAACTATTCTTATTCTTGGTCCTATGGTCTTTGCTTTTGCATTGGCTATGGATGTCTATATGCCCGTTCTACCAGATATGCGCGAAGCGCTAAATACAACTCAGCAAATGGTACAAGTTACATTGTCTTTATTTTTGGTTGTTACAGGGATTGGTCAGCTTATTTTAGGTCCTCTATCTGATCAATTCGGTAGGTTCAAAGTTATATTAACTTCTTCAATTATATTTTTAGTTGGATCAGTTTTATGTGCGATTTCTCAAGATATTGAGTTTTTGATATTTTCGAGAGTTATCCAAGCGGTAGGCTGTTGCGGTTTATCTGTATGTGCTTTTGCAATTATTAGAGATGCATTTTTTGGTAAAACAAGTTCGATGATATATAGTTTTATTAATGCGATAATTTCAGTCTCGCCAATAATTGGGCCATTAATTGGTGTACAGTTGGCGATACATTTTCCATGGTATTCAGCTTTTATATTTCTAGCAATATTAGCTTTTGTGGCATTTTTGATAATAGTATTTTTTGTTAAAGAAAGCTTGCCGATTGAGAGACGTAAAAAAATGTCATGGAGTGTATTTGCGAGGTATTTACACGTCATAAAGTCTCTGCAATTTTGGGCATACTCTTTAGCAGCGGTATCAGGAATGGTTTCATTTTTTATATTATTTTCAATGACACCATATATTATCAACTATTTAGGTTATCCAATCTCAGAGATATATATTGTATTTGGTTCAGCAGGGGTGGCATTTCTGATAGGTTCAATATTTGCTGGAGTTATAGTTAACGCACTTGGTGTCTATAACACCGCCTTTCTTGGTGTGGTGTGTGTATTTATTGCAGGTGTTTTGTCATTTAGTATATATGAAATATGGGGATTAAGTTTATGGGGCTTTTTTGCTCCGTGTTTCTTAGCGACATTTGGTTGTGCCCTTACCGCAGGTACTGGCGCTAGTGGTAGCATGGAGCCATTCTATGAAATGGCGGGTGTTGCAGCAGCATTATTTGGAACTATGGAGTTTGCTATTAGTGGAACTATAGGCAGCATAGCTATGTTATTCCCGGCAACTAGCTCTTTACCAATAGCAATTACAATGATTATTATTTCTATTATTGCGGCTTCATTGTTAATTCTAGTCAAAATCACACAGACAAAAGAATAGCTAATATTTATAAATCTTAGAAATTACTTATGCTAAAAATATTAAAAACTATATTTAGTACAGTCAAATCGATATGGAGCTCTTATTGGAGTTGGTATATGGATTCGTGGAGAAGAATTGCTCCAATAAGATACTTTGGTATTTTTCTTATGATATTGATAATAATATACGAAGTTTTCTTTAAAACATCAGCATAAATTAGCATATTAATCTTGATTTAGATTTCTTATCATTAAGGCGAACTTCATATCATCAGGTGTGACATTATCAAATCTAACTTTAGCTTGATAGCCACTACCTTTTGCCTCTTCCATAGGATTACCATCTTTGTCTAGCATATTGTCTAGTGTTATCTCACGACTACCAGATGGCAACATAAGTTCGATACTATCGCCGATTTTCATTTTGTTGCGGACATTGATATCAGCATAGCCAGTATGCTCATCGAATTTTGTTACTTCACCAACAAACTGTTGAGTAGAGCTACGTGAGTCTGAATTTTCATACTTTTGATACTCATCATGAACATGGCGACGATAGAACCCTTCGGTATAACCTCTGTGAGCTAGACCTTCAAGTTTATCCATAAGCGTCATGTCAAAAGGTTTGCCTACTAGAGTATCTTTGATTGCTTGATCGTATAGTTGAGCAGTTCTAGCAGCATAAAAGAACGATTTGGTGCGCCCCTCAATCTTGAAGCAATCAACACCCATTTTCATCATTGCTTCTACATGCTGTATAGCTCTTAGGTCTTTTGAATTCATGATGTAAGTGCCATGTTCATCTTCAAACATTGGGTTATATTGTCCTGGCTCTTTGTCATTCTCTATAAGCACTACTTTATCTGAAGGTGTACCTATACCAAGAGTTGACTTGACTTCAACAGGCTCGAAATCTCCCCACTCGTTTTGTTTTGCTTCAGCAACTTTGTAGTTATTGCGACAAGCATTGTTACATACACCCTGGTTAGGGTCTCTATGACTGTAGTATCCTGATAGTAGACATCTACCTGAGTAAGCCATACATAATGAGCCATGAACAAATGTTTCAATTTCCATATCTGGAACATGCTCTTTGATCTCGGCGATTTCTTTTAGAGATAGTTCTCTTGATAATACAACGCGTGTAATACCAAATTTTCGCCAAAATCTAACAGTTTCATAGTTCACAGCATTGGCTTGAACTGATAAATGTATCTCTTGGTCTGGGAAGTTCTCTCTAACTAGCATAATCATGCCAGGGTCTGACATAATCATTGCATCAGGTTTAAGAGCAAGTACAGGAGCTATATCTTTGATGTAAGTTTTGATTTTAGCATTATGTGGAGCTATATTATTAGCTAGCATTATCTTCTTGCCTTGCGCATGAGCTTCAGTAATTGCTGTCTCAAGAGTCTCTAATTTTGAGAACTCATTATTTCTAGCCCTTAGGCTATAGCGAGGTTGTCCAATATATACTGCATCAGCCCCATAAGCAAAAGCATAGCGCATAGCTTTTAGGGTGCCTGCTGGTGACAATAGTTCAGGTCTTTTCATGTATTTTTATCCTTTGACTTAATATTTACTAAGCTTTTTTTCTTAGAAAGCGAATGATTCAACTCTATATTTTAACTTTTTATTTTTTGTCTATAAAGATTTATTTTGATACAAAGAATTGTTGAATTAATTCTAATTTACAAAAAAATAAGATGGTAGGATTCAGTCAAAGTCTGGTATTTTGGAGATTTAGATATATCTAGATTAGTAACCTATAAATTATAATCCAAAAGGTCGGTAAGACCGCTAATATAATATAAGATATTATTAGTCCATCATAACCATACTTTGTTAAAAAAGCTCCAAGACCACTAAAAGTAAATGCTGCTAGGTTTTGCAATAATCCTAATGCTGATGCTGCTGTTCCTCGTCTATGAGGATGTAAAGATAGTGCTTCACTACTTATGTTAGGAGCTCCGACCCCAGAGCCTATTGTGAAAATGAAAAATGGTATTGCTAATAGCCACCCAGAGAGAGGTAGGTTGATTATTTTGGTAACTAAAACAATAGTCAAAGATGTTATGAATAGACAAATAGGAAGTATAATTCTATTTTCAAATTTAACTCCCTTTCTCAACATGAGTTTAGAAATTATTCCACCTAATATAAATGCAATCGATATCGGAATAAAAAATAAACTAAATTCCCCTGTCGCAAAATGAAGTTTTGTCAACAAGAAGGGAACTTGAGACAGGTATACATATACAGATATATATATCGAAGTACTAGCTAAAGTTAAGATGATAAATTTAAAATCTTTCAATAAATGTCTGTATTGATTTAGTACAGCTAAAATAATATGCTGTTGAGTAATGCTATGCTCTTTTACATCATGGATACTTTTCGGAGGGGTAGGTAGCTTTATAGTTATTAAAAGTAATACTGCAGCTATTACTATTAAAAAAATAAAAATCCCATACCATGTTGATAATGTTAAAATTATACCGCCAAATACTGGTGCTATAGCTGGCATTGAACCAATGAGGATATATCCTGTACCAATAATATGTGCGGCATGCTTTTCAAAATAACTAAATGCTAGAACTTGCCATAGACACAACGCACTTGCTGCACTTAATCCTTGAGTCAGTCGAGCTATAAGGAAGGTTGAAATATTAGGTGATAAGATGGCTATAAGATTAGCAATAATATACAAGATAAGCCCAAATGCTAGAACCTTTGATGTTTTGATGTGATCAGATAATGCACCATATATCGGAATACCAATAGCGAGACCTAGCATGTAAAAGCTAATAGTCAAACTCATACTTGCTTTTGTTGTCGAAAAAATGTGCTGTAATATTGGCATTGCTGGTAAATAAATATTAGCTGTTAAGATTGATAAAAAAGCTAATGTGTAAATAAGAGTTTTAATATTTTTGCTCATGTGAGATTCCTGAAAAGAGTTTGGATATTAGACTTAGTCACTATTAAAATTTATTGTTCACTATTTGTTTATAAGTTTTGAGGCTTTTAAGTTTTAAGCTTTGCTATTGTAGATCTGGTACAGAGTGTGAGAATCTTCAAGAACTCTATAGTTTAGTATTTTCTGATTTTTTATTTCATATATTGATACAATGTAAGTTTCAAAGATTTGGTTATTATGTGAGAATATAACCTTTAGTTTCCCATATTCGTAAACAAGATTTGTATTTTTACTAGCTATTAAATCTATAGATGTTTTATTAAACTGGCTAACATCTTTTTTGATGTTTTTGAAGTGTTCAATGATGGCTTGTTTGCCAAGGTGTGAGCCACTCCAGGCACCATTGATACTATCAGAATGCCATTCTGCATTATCATCAATTAGGTTTAGTGCGGCATCTAGGTTGCCATTTTGCTGATACTCAATAAAGCTTTGAATTATTTCAAGGTTGGTTTTAGTCATTTTAAATACCTCTAGGTTTATGTTGTGTTGAGAGTTTAAATTAGATTCTTAAACATATAAATTGAATAATTTTTAGCATTATGTTAACTTTTGGTTAACGCTGGGTTTTTAAATTACTTTGTCTATGCAGTATACGTTACATCAACTCAGAGTATTTGCAGCTGTGGTTGAAAATAAGAGTTTAAGAAAAGCAGCAGAACAGCTTTTTATCACACCACCTGCGGTGACTAAACAACTTCAAAATTTAGAAGATATCATAGATTTAGAGCTCTTTGAGAGAAAAAATAATAGTCTAAATTTGAACAATGAGGGAGAGCGTTTCTATGATTTAGTCAAGCCTATACTTGAAAAAATAGATCAAGTTAATAGATTAGAGCTACCAATTTTGAGGAATAGAAAGTCAAAGATTAGAATAGGTCTGTTACCAATATTTGAAAAAAGTATCTTTGATGCAATAAATAGATGTATAGATAAAGAAACTATATTTGAATATGATTTAAAAGTTTGTAAAAAAACTCGATTAATAGAGAAGCTTGAGAATAATAGTGTAGATGTTGTATTGGCAGTAATGAGTGATGAAGAGGTTCATGACCTTAAGAGTAAAGGTTATAATGTCAAGTTATACAATAGAATTGATTTTGAAATGTATGTTTCAAAAAAATTATTAAAGCGTTACAGTAGTTTAGAGACAGTTTTTAGAGAGTCGGTGTTAATTTTAGAAAGTAAATATCGAGATAAATTTCGTCTATCAAATGTAATAAGCTTTGATTGTTGTTTAAGTGTTTATAATGCTATTATCCAAGGAGTTGGTTATGGTTTTTTACCAACATTTCTCGTTAGATCTCAAGAGGGTAAAGATTTAGTTAATATAGATACAGGGTTATCGTTAGTCAGTCTTTATAGTTATTATGTTTATCAAACAAAAGAGTCTGCAAAGATTGATACTATTGGAAATCTCTTTCAGGTATCTTAAGAATATTAAATGGCAAAAATTAGCAAGTTCCCTTTACCGTAGTATTATGATAATATACTTTTTCTAAATAGTAGATGAAATTTACTTCTTAATAAACAGGGGTTAATGATGAATTTTGAGCTTGCTAGAGAGAATATGGTAAAGCAACAAGTCCTCACGGAAGGTCTTTCTTTAGATGGTGTTGCAGAGATTATGGCGGATATCCCTAGAGAGATTTTTCTACCCAAGGAGTATCAATCTTTAGCATACTGTGACACTAATCTTGTGATAGATGATAGAGAGCTTAGAAGCCCTATGTTTACAGCTAGGCTAATAGAAGCTTTGGCTATGAAAAAAACTGATAATGTATTAAAACTTGGTTTAGAAACTGGATATCCAGTAGCGTTGATAGCAAATCTATGCAATAGCGTTGAACTTGTTGATTATGATGAAGAAAGACTAGCTATAGCAAGGCGTAATTTAGCAAAAATAGATGTTTATAATGTCGAATTTAATAGCGCTGAGCATCTTACAAACATTATAAAGAATGCCAAGAAATATAATTGTATATATATATCAAATGTTGTAGAAGAAAATGAGGTGGATGAGTCTCTGCTAGATCTTCTTGAGGTTGGTGGTAGATTAGTTTTTGTTGTAAGAACTGATGTGTGTGACAAAGCTTACCTTATAACTAAAACAGTAAAAGAAACGCACCAAAAGAGTTTTCTTTTTAATGTTTATAATAGATAAAATATTATGAAGAAATTAACTCTATGCTTTATTGGTTTGTTTTGGATGTTTACGGCATTTGCCAACGAAGATACTCCTGTGCCAGAATATAAATATGCTGGAAGGCCTGTTGGTACAAATATAAATCAAAACCCCTATAGTGTAGAAAAGCAATATGCGAAAGCTGATGAAATCAAGGTAGATAACAAGTTTTATGATCTTAAAAAGGCTGATGAAGTCGCAATGGTTCGTAATACTGAAGATAAGTTTTATAGTTTAGTTGATATTTATAAGTTGGCTGCTGAACATAATGCAGATTACCAAGCCGCTAGATCAACTTTTGCTGCTAATGTTGAAACAGTGCCAGCTGCTTTGGGTGCATTGTTACCACAAATTGATTTTAACTATAACCTTAGACGAGATCTATATAATCAGTTTGGTGGTAGGGTTAATGATACTGCAAATAATCTTAATTTTAGTGGTTCACAGGTACTTTTTGATTGGAGTAAATGGAAGACATATACCCAAGCTACATATTTGCAAAAATCTTATGCAATGATTTACGCAAAAGCAGAGCAAACTCTTATTACAGACACGGTTACAGCATATTTTGAGCTTCTAAGAGCAGAGCAGGCGTTACAGTTCCAGTTTGCAAACGAAGCGTGGAACAAAAAGCTATATCTGACACAAAAGTATCAATATAATTCTGGTATGGTATCTTATGCGGATTTCAAGACCACAGATGCTCAGTATCGTCAAGCCGTGGCTGATAGAGTTAGTGCCCAAAGGAACTTTATCAACGCAAAAGCAGTAATGGCAAAGCTTATAGGTAAACGTATTAGTTCGATTCTGTATATTTCAAAAGATACTGAATTTGGTAACCCTGTACCAGATGATATTAACTATTGGCTGAATACTGCAGAGAAGTATAATCTTGATATTGCACAGAAGAGATTTGAATATCAAGCAGCTCAAGAGGGTGTTGGCATAGAGTGGGGTAATTTCTTTCCTAAGGTTAACCTAACAGGTGGTATGTTGATGTCAAGAAATGCTCTTTCTGGAAATCAACAACAGATAGAAAAAATTCCTACTAAATATGATGTTGCTAATATTGGTGGTGAGGCTAATTGGAACCTATTGAGAGGTGGCTCTGATTATGCGAAGCTTAAACAGGCAAGTTACAATAATCAAGCAGCTAATTACGCACTACTTCAAACACAAAGAGAAGTTTATGCAGGGACTGTTGAAGCATATCAAACAGTTGTTTTAGATGCTGTGAGAATAGATGCCTTCAGGAAATCAGTATATGCTGGTATTGCTTCTGTAAAAGCCATATTAGACGGTTTTGAGGCTGGTACACAGACTATTGTTGATTTGCTTAACCGACAGGCGATACTTGTACAGGCGCAGCTTTCATTCGCTGATGCTATATTTAATTATGTTGAGGATTATGTTAGGTTGAAACAGTTGCAAGGTGGTTTGACCTATAAGGATGTTGAATATATAAATAATATCCTTGGTAAAACAGATATAATCTCGCAGATTGCTACGGAGTAATTATTGTAATGTCTCAAATTTCAGCTTTTATTTTAGACTTTGAAAAATATAAAGCTGAGACTCTTAAAAACTATATTTCCTCTAAAAAAAATATCAACTTAGAAAAGCTAACTAATAAGCAAAAAATATTCTCACAATTTATTCGTTACTTTGTGTTCGAAAGGTTTTATGGTATTGATAATCTAGAGTTTGAATATAAACATGGTAAACCATATCTTGAGGGCAGTAAATTTTTTTTTAATATAAGTCATACTCATAACAAGGCGATAATGGTTGTTGCCTGTAATGAAATTGGAGTAGATGCTGAGATTGTATCAGCAAAGAGAAATGTTCTTTTGATAGCTGGGCGATATTTTACTCAGCAGGAGTATCAAAGTATAGAAAATAGTGAGGATGTTTATAGCGAGTTTTATAAATTATGGACTCTCAAAGAAGCACAAGTCAAAAGAAATGCTCTTGGAATTGCTAGAGGGCTTTCTGATGCGAAATTTACTAAGAGGTGTACTCAATGGATAAGTAATAACTATCCTGAGGATTTTTTTTCATTTACCTATCAAGAGTTATTAATTTCTATTTGCTCACAAAATATTGTGAATCAAAAAATAGATTTATATGAAATACAGGATTTTAATTTTATAAGTAAGAATTATTAGGGGGATAGTTATGGCGTTGCATGCTAAAAAGAGCACAAAAGATAAGTTGTATAAAGAATCATTACCAAAGTTTGAGATTCCAAAAAAATCAAATGATGCTTTTGAAGCATATCAAGAAATCAAAGATGAGTTGATGTTGGATGGTAACTCAAAGCAAAATTTGGCAACATTTTGTCAAACTCAAGTGGATGATTTTATCCACAAACTTATGGATGATTGTATTGATAAAAATATGATAGATAAGGATGAGTATCCACAAACTGCAGAGATAGAATCAAGATGTGTCAATATACTGGCAAACTTATGGAACTCTTCAGCAGAAAATGCTATCGGTTGTTCAACTACTGGCTCATCTGAAGCGGCTATGCTTGGTGGTATGGCAATGAAGTGGCGCTGGCGAGATAAGATGAAGGCGCAAGGCAAAGATTACTCAAAGCCTAACCTTGTTACAGGACCTGTGCAAGTATGTTGGCATAAGTTTGCTAGATACTGGGATATCGAGCTTAGAGAAATCCCTATGTCCAAAGCGAGTCTAATAATGACACCAGAAACGATGCTTGAGTATTGTGATGAAAATACTATAGGTGTTGTGCCTACTTTGGGGGTTACATTTACAGGTCAGTATGAGCCTGTTGAGGCTATTTGCGAAGCTCTAGATGAATTTGAGAAAGAAACTGGTATAGACATTCCAGTGCATGTGGATGCTGCTTCAGGAGGGTTTCTGGCACCATTTATAGAGCCTAAGCTTAGATGGGATTTCAGGTTACCAAGAGTCAAGTCAATTAACTCATCAGGACATAAGTTTGGACTATCTCCTCTAGGGGTAGGTTGGGTTGTTTGGGCCGATAAGAAATATTTACCTCAAGATTTGATTTTCAATGTTAATTATCTTGGTGGAGATATGCCAACATTTGCTCTAAATTTCTCTCGTCCTGGAGGACAAATAGTTGCTCAGTACTATAATTTTGTCAAACTTGGATTCGAAGGTTATAAGAATATTCATAAGCTTAGTTATGATGTCTCAAAGTATATCTCTAAAGAAATCAAAAATATGGGTATCTTTGATATTATTCATGCTGGTAAAGGTGGTATACCAGCCGTGAGTTGGTCACTTAAAGCTAGCAAAAGTTATGATTTGTTTGATATCTCTGAAAAAATACGTGCTAAAGGTTGGCAAATAGCCGCATATTCGATGCCAAAGCATAGAGAGGATTTGGTTGTTATGAGAGTGCTAGTTAGAAGAGGTTTTAGCTTTGATTTGGCAGAGTTAATGATTCGCGACTTAAAAGATGTCGTTGATTCTTTAGAGAATAAATCTAAAGATATCGAAAGAGGTGGTTTTTCGCATTAGTAGTATTAGAAGATTTTGATTAATTTATCATGATAAATATTGCTATAATATGTTTGTTAATGAAAGTAAATTGTATTAAGAGTAGTTGGTAGTTTTATGTGTGGAGTTATAGGAGTCGCTGGACCAAATCAGGTTAGCTATGCATTATTTTATGGTTTAAGTCTTTTGCAGCATAGAGGGCAAGATGCTGCCGGTATCGCAACAATGGATGATGGTCATTTTTTCATGCGCAAAAATACAGGACTTGTAAGTGATGTATTTACAGATGAGAAGTTAGAAAAATCAAAAGGTAAAATGGGTATAGGACATGTGAGATATCCTACAGCTGGTAGCTTAGGAGCTGCAGATAGTCAGCCTTTTTATGTTAATAATCCTCATGGTATAGTTTTTGCACATAACGGAAATCTTACGAATGTTGATGAGCTTGCGCAGATGTTACATGATATCGAAAGACGCCATCTAAACACAACTTCCGATTCGGAATTGCTTCTGAATTTTTTTGCATGTGGTATGAATAAGTCCAAAGGTTGTCCAACGACAGAAGCTGTATATAAAGCATGTGAGTTTGTTTTTGAGCATGCTAAGGGTGGTTATGCTTGTACTGCGATGATAGCGAATTTTGGCTTAGTCGCTTTTAGGGATCCGTATGGGATACGTCCTTTGATACTTGGTGTCAAGGAGTATGATAATGGTGAAAAAGCTTATATGGTCGCTAGTGAAAGCGTTTCTTTGGATATATCAGGGTTTAAGATACTAAGAGATGTTGAGCCAGGAGAGGTTATAATTATCACAGAAGATAGGCAGGTCCATTCTAAAATATGTGCAAAAAATCCAGTTTTAGCACCTTGTTTATTTGAGTATGTATACTTTGCACGTCCTGATAGTGTTATGAATGGCGTAAGCGTATATCAAGCTAGAGTTGATGCTGGTAAAGTTTTAAGCCAAAGAATCAAAGAAACTTGGAAAGATAAAGAGATTGATATTGTAATACCGGTACCGGAGACAGGTAGAGCATCTGCTCAGGAGATTGCAACTGCATTAGGTGTTGAGTACCGTGAGGGGTTTGTCAAAAACCGTTATGTTGGTAGAACTTTTATCATGCCTGAGAATGTTGATAGAAAGAACTTCGTTAGAAGAAAGTTAAATCCAATACCAGCAGAATTTAAGGATAAGAATGTTTTGCTGGTTGATGACTCAATAGTTAGAGGTACAACATCTAAGCGAATTATTGAAATGGTTAGAGATTTAGGCGCAAAATCTGTATATCTTGCTTCTGTATCACCTGCTGTTTGTTATCCAAATGTCTATGGTATTGATATGCCTGTTAAGTCAGATTTAGTTGCTCATGGTAAGTCATTAGAGGAAATTCGCCAGTGGATTGGTGTTGATGGCCTTATATACTTGCCATTGCCTGATCTTAAAGAGATTGTTCAAAAGCAAAATCCTGATATTACAGAGTTTGAAGATAGTGTTTTCTCTGGTAACTATATTACAGGTGATGTCGATGAAGCATATTTGGATGAGCTAGAAAGACATAGAAAAGAGTTAAAAGAATTGGAAAAGAAATACAAAGGGTTTGATAGCTAATGATTAGGTTTTTTGAAGGGTTGAGTGCATTATCTCCATTTAGAAGAGAGAAAGTATTAGCGGATGCTAAAAAGATATCAAACAAAGTTGAGTCGATATCAGCCGAGTATATCCATGTAGTAGAACTTGAGTCAGAGTTAAGTAGTGAGCAAGAAAAAATAATTAAATCTTTACTTAACTACAACATAGAGTATGGTTCGACAGAGCCTAAGGGTCATACTTTTATTACGGCTCCAAGAGCAGGCACGATCTCTCCTTGGTCATCAAAGGCGACAGATATTATCCGTAATACGGGTATCAGTACCGTCAAGAGAGTAGAAAGAGCAGTTTTATTCGGTGTTGAGGGACAGGTTTCTGATAGTGAGCTAAGAGCTATAGAAAATTTAGTACATGATCGTATGGTTGAGGAAGTCTTTAGCTGTAGAGATGACTTACATAGATTATTTGGTGTTACAGCTCCAAAAGAACTTGAGTATGTCAATGTCTTAGAGAATGGTATTCAAGCTATCAAAGATGCCGATAAGAAACTTGGTTTAGCTCTAAGTGAGCAAGAGATTGACTATTTAGCAGATGAATATACAAAGCTTAATAGAAATCCTACAGATACTGAGCTATATATGTTTGCTCAAGCGAACTCGGAGCATTGTAGACATAAGATTTTTAATGCTAAGTGGACTATTGATAATCAAGAGCAAGACAAATCATTGTTTAAGATGATTCGTAACACTACTGAAAAATCTCCTAAAGGTGTGCTTTCAGCATATAAAGATAATGCTGCTGTGATAGAGGGTACAACGGCTCAGAGATTTTACTCAAATACTCAAACAGGTGTTTATAACTTCAATCAAGAAGAAGTTGATATCTTGATGAAGGTTGAGACTCATAACCACCCTACAGCAATTGCACCATTTAGTGGTTCAGCGACTGGTATTGGTGGTGAGATTCGTGATGAGGGAGCGACTGGTTTAGGAGCTAAACCTAAAGCTGGTTTGACTGGTTTTACAGTTTCAAATCTTAATATCCCAGGTTTTGAACAAGCTTGGGAGTCTACTAAGTACGGTAAACCTTACCATATTGTAACACCTTTACAAATCATGCTAGAGGCACCTATTGGTGGTGCACATTACTCAAATGAGTTTGGCCGACCTAATATAAACGGTTATTTCCGTACTTTTGAGCAAGAGGTAAATACTTCGGCTGGTAAAGAGATGTTTGGTTACCATAAGCCAATTATGATTGCCGGCGGTATGGGTAATATCAAGAGAATGCATGTTGAGAAAGGCGATATTAATGTCGGCGCTAAGCTAATCTGTCTTGGTGGTCCTGCGATGCGTATTGGTCTTGGTGGTGGTGCTGCATCTTCTGTTGTGTCTTCTGATACTAACTCAGAGCTAGATTTTGCTTCTGTTCAACGAGACAATGCTGAGATGGAGCGTCGTTGCCAAGAAGTAATAGATAGATGTTGGCAAATGGGTGAGCATAATCCAATTACATTTATCCATGATGTTGGTGCTGGTGGTATTTCTAATGCGTTTCCTGAGCTTGTTAAAGATGGTAATGTCGGTGGTCATTTTGAGCTTAGAAAAGTAAATGTCGGCGAAGAAGGACTTTCTCCATTAGAAATATGGTCAAATGAGTCACAAGAGAGATATGTATTATCTGTAGATCCTGAGTCATTAGGGCTTTTTGAACAACTTTGTAATAGAGAAAGATGTCCATTTGCAGTTGTTGGTGAGGCAATCTCTGAGAAGCACATCACGCTAAATGATGAGTATTTTGATAATAAGCCGGTTGATCTACCAATGGGATTATTATTCGGTAATACTCCGCAAATGCATATTGATGTTAAAACTGTCAAAGTAGAACAAGATGCTTTTGATACAAGTTCTATCAAGCTTGATGATGCGATTGAAAGAGTGCTAAAAGTACCGGCTGTAGCTTCTAAATCTTTCTTAATCACAATTGGCGATAGAAGTATTACAGGTATGGTTGCTCGTGATCAGATGGTTGGTCCATGGCAAGTACCTGTGGCTGACTGTGCTGTGACAACTGCTACTGTAGATAGTCAAGCAGGTGAAGCTATGGCAATGGGTGAAAGAACTCCTGTTGCTAGTATCAATGCGGCTGCTTCTGGTAGGCTAGCAATTGCTGAGGCTGTAACAAACTTATTAGCTGCAGATATTGAAAAATTAAGTGATATTCGCTTATCTGCAAATTGGATGGTTGCTGCAAATCAGGGTGACGAAAACCAAAAACTATATGAAACTGTAAAAGCAGTCGGTATGGAATTTGCACCAGCGTTAGGTATTGCAATACCAGTTGGTAAAGACTCAATGTCAATGAAGACTAAGTGGTCAGATAATGGTCAAGCTAAATCTGTAACATCGCCATTGTCTTTAGTGATTTCAGGTTTCTCACCTGTAACAAATGCACGTAAGACTCTTACACCAGTTTTAGTTGACGATAATGATACGACTCTTTTACATATTGATCTATCAAGTGGTGCTGGTAGACTTGGAGCTTCATGTTTAGCCCAAGCTTATAACCAAGTTGGTAATGTCGCTCCAGATGTTGAAGCAAGTAAGTTGAAAGTGCTATTTGAAAATATCACTAAACTAAAAGCTGAAAATAGAATCTTAGCATATCATGATGTATCTGATGGCGGTGTATTTGTAACTTTGACTGAGATGTCATTTGCTGGGCGTAAAGGTTTAGATATCAATCTGCAAACTCAAGATATATTAGCAAAACTCTTTGCTGAAGAAGTCGGGGTTGTTATCCAAGTTAAAAATAGTGATGTAGCACTAATTGAAGAGATGTTCAAAGATACTCAAATTCACCTGTGTGCAATAGCTAAACTAAACTCTAGCGATGAGTTAAACATATTCACAAACGGTGAGAAAGTATACTCAAATACCCGTGTAAACCTACAAAGATGGTGGGCGGAGACTTCTTATCAAATCCAATCAATCCGTGATAATAGCGAGTGTGCTAAACAAGAGTTTGATAGTATTTTAAATACTGATGATAAAGGTATCCATGTTGAGGCGACATTTGATCTTGAAGAGGATGTTACAGCTAGGTTTGTCAATGTTGAGAAGCCAAAAGTTGCAATTCTAAGAGAGCAAGGTGTCAACGGTCAAGTTGAGATGGCAGCAGCGTTTACAACAGCTGGTTTTGAGGCTTATGATGTCCACATGTCAGATTTACATGCTGGGCGTGTGACTTTGGCAGACTTTAAAGTATTGGTGGCTTGTGGTGGCTTCTCATATGGTGATGTTTTAGGTGCTGGCGGTGGCTGGGCAAAGAATATCCTATTTACCGAGAAGCTAAGAGATGAGTTTAGCAAATTCTTTGGTCGTGATGATACTCTAGCATTAGGTGTGTGTAATGGTTGTCAAATGCTTGCACAGCTTAAATCACTAATCAAAGGTGCTGAAAACTGGCCGATCTTTATCAAGAATAAATCTGAGCAGTTTGAGGCTAGAGTGTCTATGGTTGAGATTCAAGAGTCTGACTCTATTTGGTTTGCTGATATGGCAGGTACAAAAGCACCAATTGCGGTAGCTCATGGTGAAGGCCGTCCATTATTTGAAAATGATAGTCAACAGCAAGCTATGCTATCAAGCTCACAAGTAGCTCTTAAATATATTGATGGGCAAGGTCAAGCAACGGAAATGTATCCATATAATCCAAATGGTGCAGTAAATGGTCTAACAGCTGTGACAGCTCTAGATGGTCGTATCCTTGCGATGATGCCACATCCAGAGCGTGTCTATAGAGCTATTACAAACTCGTATATCCCAGCAGAGTATGATGAGTATTCTGTATGGATGAGAATTTTTAGAAATGCGAGAAAGTGGGTTGGGTAGATTACCCCGTCAGTCTGCAACTGCCACCCCTTCATAAATGAAGGGGAATTTAATTTTAAAACTATTGAGAGAGTTGTGTGGAAATTAAAGATATAAAAAAAAGTTATTGGAAATGGACAATTTTATCATGGGTATGTGAGATTCCTGTGTTATACATTGTCACAAACTATTTTTTATCTCCTTGCTCACAGGGGAGAGATTTAGTTACGCCGATATGCAGAAATATATATCCATATGTTGGTTTTATAGCTATTCCATTTTTTGCAGATAATTTTATTCCTATGCTAATAGTTACGATCTTATTAACCATGATCCCCGCAGTATTTTGTGTTATTAAAGCATCAAGATATAAATCAAAGCTAAAAGGTTAATTCCCCTTCACAAGTGAAGGGGTGGGTTGCGAAAGCAACTCGGGGTAGTTAAAAATGACAAAGTTACCATACAATCCAAAGTTAAAGCGACGAGCAAGAGAGCTTAGAAAAGCTGGAGGTTTATCAGAAGTTTTATTTTGGAATATTGTGAAATCAAAAAAGTTCTTAGGTCTGAATTTTCATAGGCAAAAAATTATAGGTAATTATATTGTTGATTTCTATTGTCCAGCTTATCGCTTAGTTATAGAAATTGATGGTTCTAGTCATAATGATAAAGAAGAGTACGATAGTATTAGAGATGAATACTTAAATAGCTTGGATTTAAAGGTAATTCATATATTAGATAAAGATATTAAAACTAATCTTGAAGGTGTGATGTTGTGGTTGGAAGAGCTTGTATCAAAACTACCCCGTCAGTCTGCGACTGCCACCCCTTCATAAATGAAGGGGAATCTTTTAACCTTAGTTTACTATTCAACAATATGCTAAAATATTAATAGAGTATTTTAAATTGCTCGTTTTTTACTGAAGATATTGAAGTTAACCCTGAAGAGGGTATAGTTTGGTAAGTGGTAATTGCATAAATAGGTTTTTAAAATCTATTTCTTAGATTCCGGGTCAAGCCACCACACCCTGCCAATAAATTGGCATCCCTTTCGAGAGGGGAATGGAATGACATACCATTTTAATATAGTTATACCTCTTCACTAATAACGATGGGGTGTTGTTATGATCACAATCAAAAATGATAATTTATTAGTAGAGATTAGTGAGCTAGGTGCTGAAATTCGCGCTGTTATCAATACAGCAGCAGAGCATGAGTATATGTGGTCAGGTGATGGTCGCGTATGGGCTGGAGTATCTCCGGTACTATTTCCAGTAGTTGGGAAATCTCATGGTAATAAGATCAAATACCAAGGTAGAGAATATCCTATGGGAAATCATGGTCTTGCTCGTCATACTGTATTTGATATTGTTTTACATAGTGAAAACAGTGTTGTCTTAGCTATGGAGACTACCAAAGAGGACTATCCTTTTAGACTAAGATTTGAAGTCACATACACTCTTGAAGCTAATAAACTTCTCACAGAGTATAATATTATAAACCTAGAGGATAGTGTTGCATCATGTGGCTTTGGAGCTCATCCAGCATTTGCTTGTCCTTTTGATAACAAGCATAAATTTAGTGATTATGAGATTACATTCTCTGAGCAAAAATTAGATTTTCATCCTATTACACCAGAGGCATTTTATACTAGTGAAACCAAACATTTCAAACTATCTAAAATTGAACTAGATAATCATACTTTTGATAATGATGCTCTTGTGTATAGTGGTTTCACAGATAAAAGAGTCAGATTAGCTGAGAAAGGCTCAGAGCGTTATATTGAAGTTACTTTTGATGGCTTTGAATATCTTGGTTTATGGTCAAAACCTAAGGCTAATGCACCCTACGTATGCATTGAACCATGGTGTGGCAGAAGTGATACATTGGGTATGGATGTTGATATCGAGTATCGTATAGGTAATGTTGAGATAGAGCCTAAACAGGCTTTTTCTCGCTCATATACTATAGAGTTTGGTTACTAATTATATTTATTTACGATAATGTTGTAATGTTGAGGCTATTCTAGTATCTTTTTTTAAAATATCTAAGCGTTAGTTGGTAATTTGTTTGGATATTCATTTGAATTATTAACTTTTAAGCTAAAAAATAAGGAGATAGTGTGTTAGCGAACACTCTAGGAGTTGGTGGAGATATCCTCGTGATAATCGCCTTCTTCCTATTACAAACAAATCGTGTCAAATCTAGTGATTTAAGTTACTTACTTTTAAATATAATAGGCTCTCTAGGAGTGCTATTCTCACTGATGTATTACTGGAACCTACCGTCATTTATTATTGAGACTTCATGGGTTGCTATTAGTTGTTGGAGTTTATACAACTATCTGAAAAAGAGAGCTGTTAGTAGCTAGCTTATATAGTCGGTATATAGATAAGCTAATTGTGAGTGACAGATTCTAATATATCTAAATATGTATCTATAAGAATAAACCCTTCACTATCAGTTTTTACATTTTTTTGTCCAAAAGGTCTAAGAAAACCTACAGGTGCCATATCTTTACCGATGCTTTTGGTAGCCGCGAACTTCATCACGCTATCACTTATCTCTTCTGCACTAGTATCAGGATGTTTAGGTCTATATGACATTTGCATTTCTTTTTGGACTGAGCCAATGCCTTTGCAAGTGATCTCATCAGTTATTAGTTTTAGGTCAACAGATTCTGCTGGAGTTGTCGATACAAACAGAATATTTACACAATTTTCATATTTATGATTATTCACCTGTATTTCAGGAATAAGCTTATGAGCAAGTATTTTTTCTTGAACAGCACCATATCTATCATCATTATTCAAAAGCATTTCTTGGTTTAGAGTAATTCTAGCTGGTAAAAGTAGAGTGCTGTTGGGATATACTTTGTCGGTTAGATATACATCACCAAAGAAATTTACATAATATGTTTCGTAATATTGCTCTAATATTTTGTTTTTATTATTTTTTACTGTTACAAAGTATTTACATTTTGAATTACCACTATTGCAAGACTCTATATCGATATCAATAAAAATAGACTTATTTGCTTTTAGTGCAGTTCTTTTGTAGTGATACTTAGTATCTGGTTGCATAGATATGTAATCACTACCGTTAATTATAGTTGTAGAACATCCGGATAATAATATTATTGAAATTAAAGCAAAGATTATCTTTTTCATAAGTTTTATTTTGTGATAGACATAAGAACATTCTTATAGATTATAGGAGACTCTGAGTTAAGAGTTTCTTTCAAGTTTTCTTTGACAAGCCCAACTCCTTTACAATAGGTTTCTAAGCTTTGAGTTTTTTCGACTTGTTTTTTGTATGTGACAACTGAGTTAGCTTCTAATTCTATACAGTTCTCATAGTCTTTACCATTAACAGTCAGTTTAGGAATTTCTTTTTTAAATTCATAAGTATTTGAGAACTGGCTATTGCCTATAGTTATATTTTCTTTTCTAAGCTTGTTGAACTTTATATTAGCTGGTAAAAGCAGAGTTTCTTTATTAGTATTAGGATGCTGAATATAGACATCACCATTGTTTTTTACGGTATAACTATACTCATATTTCGATTGAGTTATTTCTTTTCCAGAAGGATCTTTAATTTCGCTAACATATTTGCATGATGTTTTATCATTGTTACAGCTTTCTATTTTTGTTTGAACTAGAAAATTATCTTCATCATTGGCTTCAATACGTTGGAAGTTATATGTTGTACCAACATCTGTCGAAATATAGTCACTACCTTTTAGCTCTGAGCTATAGCCTGTAGATGCTAGAGTCATAAATGCGACTGATGATAATATAAGCTTTTTCATGCTATCTCCTTTTGCTAGGCAATCCATTTTGATTTGTATATTGAATACAATAGGTATTTTTAATCATAATCTTTAAGATAATATTATAGCAAATGAGTTGAAAAAAATTAGTAAAATCGTCGAAGAGTAATATTTATAAAAATGTTGACAATATAGTTCTATTTGAGAAAATTAAGATATATTTATGTTCAATCAAGTAAATCATTGTATACAGTGTCTTCTGAGTTTTAGTATTTAGTTTTGAGTCCGAGCTGATCAGAGTGCTTATACATGTTTGTCAAATAGGGTAGTAAAATGATAAAAAGGTATGATGTAGCAGAAATCTCAAAGATTTGGGCAGATGAAAATAAGTATGCAAAAATGCTTGAGGTTGAGTTAGCAATTCTTGAAGCTTTGGAAGACAAAATGGTGCCTAAAGGCACTGCAGCAGAGATTCGTGCTAAAGCAGAAATTAGACCTGACAGGGTTGATGAGATCGAGAAAGTTACTAAGCATGATATTATAGCTTTTTGTACTTCTATTGCTGAGCAGTTCACTGCTGAGACTGGTAAATTTTTTCATTTTGGTGTTACATCTTCAGATATTATTGACTCAGCACTTAGCTTGCAGGTTCGTGAGTCTATGGACTACGTTGTTAGAGATCTAGAAGCATTGTGTGATTCGCTACTAGCAAAGGCTCAAGAAACAAAAGAAATCATTACTATGGGCAGAAGCCATGGTATGTTTGCAGAGCCTATGAGCTTCGGTCAGAAGTTTTTAGGTGCTTATGTTGAGTTTAAACGTAGACTAAAAGACCTTAAAGACTTCCAAAAAGATGGTTTGACAGTACAGTTCTCAGGTGCGGTAGGTAACTACTGTATTTTAACTACAGAAGATGAGAAAAAAGCTGCAGATATCTTAGGTCTACCAGTTGAAGAAGTTTCTACTCAAGTTATCCCAAGAGATAGAATCGCTAAATTAATTTCTATTCATGGGCTTATTGCTTCTGCTATTGAGAGATTGGCGGTTGAGATTAGACATTTACATAGAAGTGATGTTTTTGAAGTGTATGAAGGTTTCTCTAAAGGTCAAAAAGGCTCTTCAACTATGCCACATAAGAAGAACCCTATCTCTACAGAAAATCTAACTGGTATGGCAAGAATGTTAAGATCGCACGTATCTGTTGCATTAGAGAACTGTGTATTATGGCATGAAAGAGATATTTCTCACTCTTCAGCTGAGCGTTTTTATCTACCAGATAACTTTGGTATTATGGTTTATGCTTTGCGTAGAATGAAAAACACTATTGATAACCTTGTGGTTCAAAAAGATATCATCGAGGATAGAGTTAGAAGCACAAGCGCATACTTGTCTAGTTTCTATCTACACTTCCTAGTAGCAAACACACCGTTTATGCGTGAAGATTGCTACAAGATTGTTCAACAGGTTGCTTTTGATCTTAAACAAGGAGAATCATTCTCTAAAAACTTGCAGAAAGTAATGCAAGATGAACACAACATTATCCTAAATGTTCCAGAAATGGACTTCGAGGGTATCAAAAAGACTTATCTAAAAGAAATTGATAATGTATTTGAAAGATCAATCAAAAGTTAAGGATAATCTATAGCACTTTTCTAATCGTCTCTTAACTATAAATATATCTTTGTTAGATACAAGTAGTATCATTACATAAAATTAATCTCTGTACACGATAATTTTTTCATATTTTAAGTTCCTTAGTAGTTTTATTGAATATTTTGAGACACAAGGAGAAATCATTGCTATAAAATCCAATTTTTTGAATAGCATTTACAATCATGTCTAGT